>QNZV01000099.1 GCA_003978395.1 Sulfurovum sp.
CATCAAAAAAAATATTACAGCAGGCATATCAGGATGGCGTAATATATTGTGTGCCTTACCTATTACATCTATCTCTTCATAGCCTGTAACATCGCAGAAAGTATCATTTACATAAAGAATATTTCCTTTTTCATCTGTTTTACTTACAATAAACTCTTTTGAACTAATTTTTATCTCTTTGTCTATAGGAAGTGGTTTGTAGGTATGCATATATTATCCTTAATTTTTATAATTAAGAATTATATTATATAAATTGGTAAGAATAGTGAAATAAAGAGAGAAGTACTCTTTATCCTTTTTCAATATCTCCTCGATATGAGACAATACCTCCTGCATGATTAATCACTTTTGTCATACCATTTTGCTGAAATACTCGCTGAACTTGTCCTGACCTACTATCTGTTCTACAGGTAAAAATAACTGTTTTATCTCTGTTCTCATCTAAAAATGGTTCAGCCCATGATTGAAATGTTGATGTTGGCTTTAAAAAATCAACACCTTTAATATGCCCATGGTCATACTCCATCTGCTCTCGTACATCAACTAAAATAAAATCTACATTACCTTCTTCTCTCTCTTTTAAAAGTTCTATTAACTCTTCTGAATGAACATAACTTTTCTCTAGTAATTTACTCATATTTAATTCCTTTGTCATTTTTAATATAATTAAGTGGGAACTATACCTTAAACTCTTTTAATATATAATACTGGTTATGAAAATATTTGAAATAAAAAGGATAATTGTGATAATTGACAACACAGTATTAGAAAAACTAGAAAAACTCTCTATGTTAAAAATTGAAGATGAGAAAAAAGAGGAGCTTGCAAATCAACTGACAGAGATTCTTGCTTATGTTGAAAACCTTTCAGAATTAGATACAGATGAATTAGATTCTAGCTTTTCTACTCTTTCTGGTGGGACACCTATGCGTGAAGATAATGCACATAGAAATATTGAAATTTCAAAATCACTATTTTCACATACACCTCATGCAGAAAACGACTTTTTTATTGTGCCTAAAATTATAGAATAAGATTAATATAATATTTTAATGATAAAATAAGGAATTAAAAAATAATTATATATTAGGATACTCCTTATGGCTATAGATATAAAAAAACTACTCCAAAGTGTTGTCTCTCATGGTGCTTCTGATTTACACCTTGTCAGCAGAGCTGAACCACAAATTCGTATTGATGGTTCACTAAAAGCAGTCAATCTTCCTGTTTTAACAGGAGAGGATATTGAAGAGATGGCATATGCCCTACTTACAGAGAAACAGAAAAAGTCATTCGAAGAGCATCTCGAACTGGATTTTGCACTTCTACTTCCAGGAATTGGTCGTTTCAGAGCAAACTACTATAGAACTCTAGGCGATATTGCTGCTGCTTTTCGTATTATTCCCACAGAAATTCCCTCGCTTGATGATTTAAACGCTCCTGAGGTTTATAAAAAATTGATAAAAAGGGAAAAAGGTCTTATTTTGGTTACAGGACCTACAGGTTCAGGTAAATCAACCACCTTAGCAGCTATGCTAAACGAAATTAATATGACAGAAAACAAACATGTTGTTACCGTTGAAGACCCAGTAGAGTTTATCCATCAAAATAAAAAATGTGTCTTTTCCCATAGAGAGTTAGAAAGCGATACAAAAAGCTTCTCGATGGCACTAAAATATGCCATGCGTCAAGACCCCGATATTATATTCATTGGGGAGATGAGGGATAAAGAGACCATTGAAGCAGCTCTAACAGCAGCTGAAACAGGTCACTTAGTTTTTGGAACACTACACACCAACTCTGCCCCAGGGACAATTAACCGTATTATTGATGTTTTTGGAGGAGATGAACAGCCACAAATCAGAACCATGATAGCCTCATCTTTGGTGGCTGTTATTGCACAAGTATTGCTTCCAAAAATAGGTGGAGGAAGGGTTGCGGCTCCTGAAATCATGATTCCTAACAATGCTATTTCAAACCTAATTCGTGAAGATAAAACCCATCAACTCTATTCTCAAATGCAATTAGGTCAAGGAGCATCAGGAATGCAAACACAGACACAAATACTTACTAAACTTATAAAACAGGGGATAATCTCCAAAGAAGATGCTGTACAATATGCAAATAAACCAGATGAGTTAAAAAAGAACATTAATTTTAAATAATTTTAGTTATAATTTCCATAAAAAATTCTAAAATTAAGGTTTGGGGTATAATGGATTTACAAATTATAGATATGGTTATTATTGGTATTATTCTTTTTCTTGCCATTAAAGGTTTGGTAAATGGTTTTTCTACAGAGCTATTTAACTTTCTTGGGCTTATTGGTGGTATTGCTGTAGCAGGACGTACCAATGAGATGGTAGGCGATTTAATCGTAAAACAGAACATTTTGCCTGAAACACTGCTTCAGTATCAAAAAGTCATTGGCTTTATAGCTGTATTTATTATAATTTGGGTTCTATTTAACATCATAGCATCACTCTTTTCAACTATTAATTCAGATGAGATAGGTATCATTAGTAGAATTTTTGGATACTTTATTGGTGTTGCACGTTATGCATTTATCTTTTCACTTATTATTTTTGGTTTCAATAATTCTGATTTTATTAAAGAAAAATTCTCTAAATACACCGAAAACAGCCAAGTATTTACACCACTATCAAAAATTGGAGAAAAGCTTCTAAATAAGAGTAACGAAAATAATGAAACAATAAGTGCAGAAAGCAATAGCACAACAATAGATACAAATTCAACAACTGCTATTGAAGATAATAGTACAAAAGAGAATAATGTATCCCAATAATAAAGGATAATACTAAGCTTATGAAGATAGAAAAAGAATATAAAGAGATTTTAGAAGACTTTAAAAAATTATTAAAATCTTCAAATCTAAAATACACTAAACAGAGAGAGTTAATTTTACAAATTATCTATGATAATGATGGACACTTTACTCCTGAAAATATTTATAATCTTATCAAAATGAGCTACCCTGAAGTAAAAATTGGAATTGCTACGGTCTATCGAACACTAACTCTATTGGAAGAAGCAGAGATTGTAAGTTCCATTTCATTTGGAAGTCAAGGGAAAAAATATGAATTTGGACTTAAAGAGCATCATGACCACTTGGTCTGTTTAAAATGTGGTGGCATCGAAGAGTTTTTAGATAAAACTATTGAAAAGCAACAAGAAGAGATTGCAAAAAAGTTTAACTTTAAAATGACAAACCATATTATGAAGATAACGGGTATCTGTTCTGCCTGTCAAGCCAAATAGATACCCCCCACAAAATTTTATCCCCATACTATAAAAAAAGAATAACATAGGAGAAGTCTTGATATTTAAAAATCAATATATTCAAGAGAGAATAAAAAAAACGGAAAAACTACGCGAAGAGGGAATTAATCCTTATCCAAACCAAGTAAAAAAAGGGACATCTTCTGCAACATTTTTAACTGAGTGTACTTATGTTCATCAGATAGAAACCGATGAGATGAAACAAGATAAGAGCAGAGAGTATCGTCTTACAGGTCGTCTAAAATTCATTAGAATCATGGGAAAAGCAGGTTTTGCAAAGATAGAAGATGAAGATGGGTTGGTGCAGATTTATTTTAATCGTGATGACCTTCCTGAAAACTACTACAATACAATTGTTAAAAAACTTTTTGAAGTTGGAGATATTATTGAGGTCAAAGGCTACCCTTTTGTCACAGGCACAGGAGAATTAACCCTACACTGTTTAGAGGTAAACTTGGTCACAAAATCCATCTCTCCACTCCCTGAAAAGTTTAATGGAATTAAAGACCAAGAGATAAAATATAGACAGCGTTACCTTGATATGATTATGGATGCAGAGGTAACCAAACGATTTAAATTACGCTCTCGCATTGTCTCTTCTATTCGTCATTTCTTTGAAGAGAAAGGGTTTTTAGAGGTAGAAACACCTATGATGCACCCAATTTTAGGGGGAGCAAATGCTAAGCCATTTATTACCCATCACAATGCTTTAGGGGTAGACAGATTTCTAAGAATTGCTCCAGAGCTTTACTTGAAACAACTTATCACT
This sequence comes from Sulfurovum sp., assembly GCA_003978395.1. Taxonomy (GTDB): domain Bacteria; phylum Campylobacterota; class Campylobacteria; order Campylobacterales; family Sulfurovaceae; genus UBA1140. The sequence continues at coordinate 4,070 of QNZV01000099.1, forward strand.
GGTGGAATGGAAGCTGTATTTGAGATAGGTAAAAACTTTAGAAATGAAGGAATAGATGCGACGCATAACCCAGAATTTACAGTTATTGAGTTCTATTGGGCATATAAAACGTATATTGAGCTAATGAGCGTTACCGAAGAGCTGTTTGACTATCTATTTGACCATTTAGAGCTGGATAGAAAACTTCCATATGGAGATAAAGAGGTTGACTTCTCTACCCCATTCGCTCGTATCACTTGGATTGACTCCATCGTCAATATAGGTGGCGTTCCAAGAGAGATAGCAGAGGACAGAGACAAAGGGTTGGCATTTTTAAAAGAGAACAATCTTAAATATAATGAAAATTGGACGATAGGTTACGTTCAAGCTGAACTTTTTGATGAGTTTGTTGAAGAAAAACTCATTAATCCAACGTTTATTATCGATTACCCTGTTGATATCTCTCCATTGGCAAGAAGAAGCGATGCAAACCCTGAAATAGCTGAACGTTTTGAGTTCTTTGTTGCTGGTGCAGAGTTGGCAAATGGTTTCTCGGAACTTAATGACCCTATTGACCAATACAAAAGATTTCAAGCACAAGTGGATGCCAAAGAGTTAACAGGCGATGATGAAGCGATGCACATGGATACCAACTTTGTAAAAGCACTTAGTTATGGAATGACACCAACAGCAGGAGAGGGAATTGGAATTGATAGACTGGTTATGATGCTTACAAACCAACAAACCATTCGTGATGTGCTTCTTTTCCCTGCCATGAGACCAGAAGCTCCAAAAGCTCCTATGATTTCAGATGAAAACAAATGTAAAAAATGTGGAAATGAAAATCCAGACGAACTTAAACCTGCTAAGAAGGGTAAAGGGATGTTCTGTATAGATGGAAATGCTTGTAAAAAGAGAATTTCTGAAAGAACATAAAAATTTAGGTCTAAATACGCTGATTCCAAATATGTAGATAACATATAAGGAATCGACTGCTTTAGGCTCGCCAAATTCAAGATATTTTTACATTAAATTTGATATAAATACACCAATAATTAAAAAACCTAAGGAACCCTATGAGTTACTCAATGGAAACATTTGACCCAGAAATTTTTGAAGCTATTAACCAAGAGAGAGACAGACAAACAGACCATTTAGAGATGATTGCATCTGAAAACTTTACTATTCCTGCTGTTATGGAAGCGATGGGTTCAGTTTTTACCAATAAATATGCCGAAGGCTACCCATACAAACGTTACTACGGTGGATGTGAACATGCAGATACTGTTGAACAACTGGCTATTGATAGAGCATGTGAACTTTTTAACTGTAAATTTGCCAATGTGCAACCTCACTCAGGAAGTCAAGCAAATGGAGCTGTTTACGCAGCGTTACTAAAGCCTTATGATAAAATTTTAGGTATGGATTTAAGCCACGGTGGACACTTGACACACGGTTCTAAACCAAGTTTTTCAGGTAAAAACTACCAATCATTTACTTATGGTGTTGAGCTTGATGGATACATCAACTATGACAAAGTAATGGAGATTGCTCAAATCGTTAAACCTAAAATTATTGTTTGTGGTGCTTCTGCTTATGCTCGTGAAATTGATTTTAAAAAGTTTAGAGAGATAGCTGATGCTGTTGGTGCTATTCTATTTGCTGATATTGCACACATTGCTGGTTTGGTTTGTGCTGATGAGCATATGAGTCCATTCCCTTATGCTGATGTAGTAACAACAACAACACATAAAACACTTGCAGGTCCTCGTGGTGGTATGATTATGACCAATGATGAAGCAATTGCAAAGAAAATTAACTCAGCAATCTTCCCTGGTCTTCAAGGTGGTCCACTGGTTCATGTTATTGCTGCTAAAGCTGTAGGATTCAAATATAACCTTAGCCCAGAGTGGAAAGATTATGCAAAACAGGTTAAAGCAAATACCAAAGTATTGGCAGATGTACTTATCAAAAGAGGATTTAATCTGGTAAGTAACGGAACAGACAATCACTTAGTATTGGTTTCATTTGTAGGTAAAGAGTTTTCAGGAAAAGATGCTGATGCAGCTTTGGGTGCAGCAGGTATAACTGTCAATAAAAATACTGTTCCAGGGGAAACACGAAGTCCATTTGTAACTTCAGGTATTCGTGTTGGTTCAGCAGCATTAACAAGCCGTGGGATGAAAGAGGCAGAGTTTGAAATTATTGCCAATAAAATGGCTGATGTACTTGAAAACATAGAAGATTCAGAGCTTCATGCACGCATTAAAGATGAGATGAAAGAGCTTGCTTCTGGATTTGTTATTTATGAGAAGGCTATCTACTAATCTTGAAAATCAATATCTTTGATTTAGAATTTAACTGTGAATATTTTTATATTCACAGTAATTCCATTGTTGAAAAAATAAACTTTAATAATAGAATTTTTTATAGCAAATATAAAAAAATAATCACTCCTCTAACTCCTATCTTATTAAAACAACATCAAAATCATGAGATTCATTTGGCTCTACCACTAATTGAAGAGAACAGAGTAAACTATTTGGTTATAGAATATGGTCAAGAAGATTGGAAAGCCTTCTATGCTTTAGTAAAAAATTTACTAAAAAATCTCAATATTAAGCTCTACTTTTCCTATAGAGATGAGAAGATGATGCTTTTGCAAATCTTTATTCCAAAAGATAGTGTTGATATAAATATTGCCTATAAAGAAGTTGAAAATATAAAATATCTTTTAAATCTTAAGCTAAAAAAAAGTTATAAAATTTTTCCAAACAGTAATTTGCCTAAAAACTACAATATTATTACACTTCCACGGACAAAAATATAATTTTTTTGTATCAAATTATATTTTTTGTGTTATACTTTGTTTAAAAAAACGGAGATGACCATGGCAGATAAAAACTTGCATGACATTAAAATAGATGATTTGGATAATCCCAAAAAAACCCCTCTTAAAAACATATTAACCCTACTGGCACTACTTTTTATTATATTAGTAATTTCAGTTGCAATCACAAGACTTATTCTTAATACTGATGAAGATGAATTGAATGAAGCAAATAACTCTACGAGTACTGCAATTGTAGAGCTAGATGATGATGTAAAAAATAGTGATAATACAGTTGCTACTGCAGCAGGTTTAGCTACGGCTGCTGTAGCAGGTAGTATGCTTGCAAATGGAACAGTATTAACCGAAAGAAATGTTTCTACAGGTACTAAAAGCTCTTCTTCAACAGATGCTAAAAAAGATAATGAATCTACTAAAGATAAAGATAGTGGTTCAAAAATCAAAGCTACATTAAGAGAGCATAGACCAACAAAGCCAAAAGAGGTTACAACCCATACTACTGTACATAAAACTCCAACACATCATACTACAGTGCATAAAACTCCAACACATCATACTACAGTACATAAAACTCCAACACATAGTACTAATCAATATGTTGATAAAGTCGTCTCAAGCAGTAAAAAATCTTCTTCTCATCACACTTCTCATCTTGGAGAAAAAAGAGCAGGATACTACATTAAAGTTGGTACATTTAAAGATACAGCTAAAGCTGTTAGTAAAATTAAAAAAACATCTCTAGACTATATATTTATTAAGCCAAAAAATGATAAAACTATGACTCGTGTTCTCATCGGTCCATTTAAAAGTAACTGGGGAGCAAAACAACACCTTCAAAAAGTTAAAAATGTTATTGCAGAAGGTGCATATATCACAAGGATAGATTAAAAATATGTTAAAACAACTTCTCTTTGATCAACTAACCCCTGTTTCCATGTATGGAAAAATAAAGGAGCTTTTCAAAGATGAAGTGACAATGCTCTTTGAAAGTGTTGTCAACACATCTGAAGGTAATTTTTCTTTTATTACCATAGGTACTATGGAGCGTATTGTTTATAAAAACAATGAAACGCTCTATAGTGATACCACAGGTCTTACAAAAAAGTTAGATATTGACCCCTTTAATTTCCTACAAAATTATTATAAAAACTTAAATCAAGAGAGATATCAAAAAATTGCTGATGAAGCAGGTTTTGCTTTTGTTGATGGTTTTATAGGGTTTATAGGTTATGACATGGTTAAAGTATTTGAACCAACACTTAAAGCAAGCATGGATAAACTTTATGACCCACTTAATACTCCTGACTTAGATTTGGTTCGTCCCTCTATACTTTTAGCCTTTTCCCATAAAACAGCAATGCTAACCATTATTAAGAATGATGAAAGATATAGTCAACAAGTAATTGAAGTAGAAAAATTATTACAAGAGCCTATATTACCTCAAAAGCTCAAACCTGCCACACTTAATGGCGAAGGTATTTTCTCTATAGATGAAGAGCGATTTAAAAATTTGGTGTTAGAATCCAAAGAGATGATACGTTCAGGTGATGTCTTTCAAATTTTATTAGCCAATCGTTATACACAACAAGGCGAAATAGACCCTTTAAGCTTTTATAGACTCTTACGCTCTAAAAATCCTTCACCGTATCTCTTTTTACTTGATTATGAAGATTTCTCTATTTGTGGCTCTTCTCCTGAAGTGATGGTTAAACTCTCGAATGATGAGATTTTACTACGTCCTATTGCAGGAACACGAAAACGTGGTAAAACACCTACCCGAGACAAAGAGCTTGAACTTGAAATGTTAAATGACCCAAAAGAGTGTGCTGAACATTTAATGCTTATAGATTTAGGGCGTAACGATGTTGGACGTGTTGCCAAAACAGGTAGCGTAAAAGTAACAGATATGATGCGTGTCGAGAAATACTCTCATGTTATGCATATGGTAACCGATGTAGAAGCTACCATTGCAGAAGATAAAGATATGTTTGACCTATTTAAAGCTACCTTTACAGCAGGAACAATGACAGGAGCACCAAAGATTCGAGCGATGGAGCTTATTGCAGGATATGAAGGCTTAAAACGTGGATTCTACTCGGGTTCGATAGGTTATTTCGCTTTTAACGGAGAGATGGACAGCTCTATTGCTATACGAACTTCACTCATCAAACCTGACTCCATTACACTACAAGCTGGTGCAGGTGTTGTTGCTGACTCTATTCCAGAGTTGGAGTATTTAGAAGTTAAAAATAAGCTTGGGGCTTTATTGGCTACTATTAAAGATATGGAAAGATTATAGAGGAGATATATCCTCTCATGTTAAATTAAAAAAATCAGGAAATAACAATGCAACTTTTTACAATCTTTGGAAATCCCGTTTCTCACTCTAAATCACCACTGATGCACAACCTTTCTTTTAAAGGATTGGGCTACAATGGGTGCTATACTCGCTACAGACTAGAAGATGGAAATGCGTTGAAGAGTAAATTTTTAGAACTTGGGATTCAAGGAGCAAACATTACCGTACCTCATAAAGAGCATGCATTTAATGCCTGTGATGAGCTTGATGAGTTTGCACAAAAAGTAGGTGCTGTTAATACTATTGTGAATAAAAATGGAAAACTCTATGGGTACAATACCGATGCTCCTGGGTTTTTAAAGGCTATTTCTGAATTTAAAAATATCAAAACTGTACTCTTTTTGGGTGCAGGTGGAACAGCTCAATCAACCTCTATTGTTCTTAGAGATGCAGGATATGAAGTCACATTATTAAATCGAAGCGAAAAGCGACTCCAAAAGTATATAGACCAAGGATTTCAAACCTATACCTTTGATACTTTTATCAATGATAAGGCATACGATTTAGTTGTGAATATGACTTCAGCAGGTTTAGAAGATGAGAATCTACCTTCTCCTATAGAGATACTCAAAGATATACTTCCCAATACATTGGCTTGCGTTGATGTTATTTATGGCAAAGAGACAGCTTTTTTGAAATTAGCAAAAGCCTATAATAAACCTACAAAAGATGGAAGTGATATGTTACTCTATCAAGGAGTTATTGCATTTGAATATTTTACAGAAGGTAAATTTACCTTTGAAGAGATTAAAGTCCAAATGCAAAAAGCATTTATACTTTAGATTGAGCTATTAGACTCTCTCATAAGAGGAGTGGCAATAGATGCTTCTTTTTCTAATATCTTCTTTGCCTCTATTCTATTTGGATTATAAGGCTCTGGCTTGAAACCTTCTTGTAGTAACTTTCTCATTCCACCTGTAAGGTTCACAACATTGTAACTATTTTTCACACCTAAAAAATTAGCAATGAGCTTCGTTCTACTTCCACTATTACAAATAATTGCAAACTCTTCATCTTTATCTACAACCGTATTAAGTTCTGCCATAAAGGTCTCTACATCATATCCATACCGTTCATCAAAAAAAGTAATAAGATGAGCATTTTTAATAGTTCCCATCTGTATCCACTCTCCTTTAGTCCGAATATCAATAATTTTCATCTTTGTATTTTCTACAAAATCTTTTGTCGCAGGTACATTCGTTACCTTAGCAAAGAGTACAGAACTCAACAGTACTGCCCCAACTATTTTTTTTATCATCATTTTTATCCTTATTTAAATAATATAATATTAGTTTTCCTGAAAATATATTCTATCTAGGAATTGTGAGTAATTTGTAAAGAGACTAAAAAATAGTCTCTTTTAAAGAAAATAGTAAAAGAGTGGTTACACCAAAAATAGTTAATGTAAAAAGTGTCTCACAGTTGTAAAATAGAGTGAAATTCCATGTTCATTGGCAGCATCAATAACCTCTTCATCACGAATACTTCCACCTGGTTCAATAATAGCTTTAACTCCTGCTTCTGCTGCAGCATCAATGCTATCACGGAAAGGAAAGAATGCTTCTGATGCCATTGCTGCACCAGTTACATCAATATCCATCTCTTTTGCTTTTTTCAAGGCACATTGAGCAGCATCAACTCTACTTGTCATTCCCATACCCACAGCGACCATTGCAGAATCTTTTACATAAACAACACAGTTAGACTTGGTAAGTCCTGCCACTTTCCAAGCAATCTCCAAATCTTTCATCTCTTGTTCTGTGGCTGTAAGTTCTGATTTTTTATGAGCATTATGTACTTCATTATCACAGATACAGTCAGAATTTTGGTAAACAAATCCACCATCAACATGCTTAAAGTCATGGCTATCTTTACTCATTACCAATTTTGTTCCACCTTGAGAAAAGAGTTTAAGACGTTTTTTCTTAGCAAATACTTCTAATGCTTCCTCTTCAAAGTCAGCAGCCATAACCACTTCCAAGAAGATTTCATTCATTTTTTCTGCTAACTCCTTGGTTACAATACCATTTACTGCAACCACACCACCAAATGCAGAAATTGGGTCGCAACGTAAAGCTTCAGTATACGATTCGATTAAAGAATCTTTGATTGCAAATCCACAAGGGTTACCATGTTTTACAATACATACTGCATTTTCATCTCCAAAACTTGAAGCAATTTTTAATGCACCATTAACATCATTAATATTATTAAAACTTGCTTCGCCTTTTAGTTGTTTAAAGTTATTTGTAAAGTGATTATCAAACTCATATAAAGCACCATCTTGATGTGGGTTCTCTCCATAACGTGTTTGAAATGATTTTTTACCTGTAATAAACTGATACTCTCCAAAACCATTATTAAACCGACCATTCATATAGTTTGCAATCATGGAATCATAAGAAGCTGTATGTTCAAATGCTTTAATCATTAAATCTCTTCTAAACTCCAAAGAGTCCTCTTTAGCTTCTAAAGCAGTAATGACAGAAGCATAATCAGAAGTATCTGTAACGATAAGAACATCATTGAAATTTTTAGCAGCTGAACGAACCATCGTTGGTCCACCAATGTCAATGTTTTCTATAATCTCATCAAAATCTTCTGTTCTCTCAATGGTCTCTTTGAAAGGGTAAAGATTCACACATACCAAATCAATCCCCTCTACACCCAACTCTTTTGCTTGTGCCACATGAGCTTCATCGCCACGTTTATGTAAAATTCCACCATGAACATAAGGGTTAAGAGTCTTCACACGCCCCTCAAAACACTCTGGAAACTTAGTTACTTCATCTATCTCAATAACTTTTACACCTGATTGAGACAATTTTTTATAGGTACCTCCAGTTGAGATAATCTCCCAACCCATTTTCTCTAAACCTTGTGCGAACTCTACAATTCCACTCTTATCACTTACACTAATTAATGCTCTCATTATAGCCCTTAAAAGAATTTTGGGAATTATAGCGAAATGTCATAAATTTCTGGTGCAATAGCCATCGCACCTTACTTATAGCCTTTAGTATGATGCTCTTTTTTATATTTTTTAGCATTTCTATCATCAATAACAATTTCAAAAATCTCTTTTATCGCATCCACTCTTTTGGTAGAGGTAATCTCCGATGAACATTGGCGTAAATTATGTGTAGCATCGTGCAAAAATCTGTTAAACATCTGTTCTGCCATCTTTTGCATGTTTGCCTCGTACTCTTTGGGTACAAATTTTTTCTCTATCGCTCGTTCTAACTCTTTTTCAATAGCACTTTTGACTTGTAATCTCATATCTTTTATTACAGGTTCTATAGATAAGGCTCTAAGCCATCTATAAAATTCATCTTTATAGACCTCTACAATTTCTATTGCACGAATAGCCTGTTCTTGTTTTAGAGCATAATTATCTTTGGATATGTTTTTTAAATCGTCAATTCTAAAGAGTTGTAGTTTTTTTAGATTTGGCATCTCTTCTATATCTCTAGGAATTGCCATATCAAACCATACTCTGTCTAAACTGTCGCTCTCTATCATAGAGGAATGAATAATAGTCTCTTTTGCTGAAGTAGCTGAAAAAAGTAGACGATAACGATTTAGATATTTATGAAGATTATCCATCGTATCAAAACGTACATCCTCTCCTAAACTTTTTGCTATCGCTTCTATTTTAGCTCTTTTTCGTCCCAATAAAAGAACATCACAACCTAAACGTAAAAGATTTTTTGCAGCAATCAGTCCCATATCTCCTGCTCCAATAATAACAGCTGTCATACCAGAGATATTATCGCCATAAATTTTATGGGCTTGAGTCACAGCAACAGAAGCAATAGATAGAGGGTATTTTGAGATATTGGTTACATTGCGAACTTCAGCAGCACATTTTACAGCATAAGAGATAACACGGTTCAATTTTCGTCCTGCTGTTTTATGAAAAAAAGAGAAACGATAAGCATCTTTTACTTGCCCTGTTATTTGAGACTCTCCAATAACAAGAGACTCCAACGAAGAGACAACTGAAAATATATGGGATATGGCTTTGGCATCATCATATCGTCCATCCATTCCTTTTAGTTCATAAAAAGTAAGCCCCGATTTTAGACTCAACAGACCTAAAATAGCATGATAGCTAGAAAAAGCATCTTTTGTAGCAATAACAATCTCTACTCTGTTACAAGTAGAAACGATATATGCCTCATCTATAAAATCAAAGCTTGTCAGTTTTTGAAGCATTGATAATTTCTCTTCATCATTAGAAAAAGCTAATTTTTCACGATGAACCTGTTCACAGTTTTTATGGTTAAAGGAGACCACTTGATAGGACATTTAAAACTCTCTTTCTATCATCTCTTTTGCGATATTTGATAAATCATCTTCTCCCAAAGACTCCATAAGCTTTATGACCTCAACAATCAAATCTTTGGCTTCAAAATAGGATTTTTCGATAATAGCATACTTTTTCATTGCAGACTTAATCCACAAAGCTTCATCTGCATTCAATCGTTTCTTGTACAAGGTGAGCAAATAAGCTCTATCTTCATCTTCTAATGCTTCATACAAGTACATATAAGGGAGCGTTACTTTTCCCTCTTCAAAATCATGAAGTGCAGGCTTACCCAAGGTTTTACTATCTGCAGTAATATCTAAAATATCATCTATCATTTGAAAAGCCATCCCTAAATTATGCCCATATTTTCGATAAGCATTTCTAGGTTTCCCTGCCAAAATAGCAGCCGCTTCTGCAGAAGCTTCCATTAAAGATGCTGTTTTTTGATAGAGCATTTTAAGATAAGCATCACGATTGGTATGGAATTTTTTAGACAGTTCAACATCGGCTAACTCTCCAAGACTCAACTGAACAACAGCATTTGAAACTACTTTTGCTACCTCTGGAGATATATTGCACAGCTCCAAAAAAGCTTTAGAATAGAGTATATCCCCCATCATAATAGCTGTTTTATTTCCTGAACTGGCATTTAATGAGATTATACCTCTACGTGTATTGGCATCATCTATCACATCATCATGAAGCAGGCTAGCTGCATGTATCATCTCGACCGTTGCAGCAGTTTTTACTACTTTTAAATCACTACCAGCAATCTTTAAAATCAACTTTGTTCTTAGTCTTTTTCCAGAGGGTAGTTTTCGATAGAGTGAAGATACATAAGCATCGTCAAGCTCAGAGACATACTGATTTATCTTTCTTTCAACCGCATTAATCACCATTATTTCCTTTTTTTATATAACTAAATGATTATATCGAATAGAAGCTAAAAAGTATAAAATGCTATTCATTATTTCACATTTCACTCTTTTTTTAATCATTTTTTCTTAATTTTACATATATTTTACATTTTTTGTGTTAAAATGTTCTATCTTAAAACACGGAGAAACATATGATTAAACAGAGTATAATCACAATCGCAACAATCGGACTATTTTCTATGACAGCAACAGCAGCAAATACAGCAGCATGTGCAGGGTGTCACGGAGCAAATTTTGAAAAATCAGCACTTGGTAAATCTAAAATTGTAAAAGATTTGTCTAAAGCAGAGATTGAAACAGCCCTTAAAGGTTATAAAGATGGTTCTTATGGTGGAGCAATGAAAGGTATCATGAAAGGTCAAGTAGCTAAACTTAGTGATGCAGACATTACAGAAATTGCAACATCTATTGCAGGTGGAGACGATAAAGCAACACCAGCTGATGCAAATAAAACTGCTCCAGCTGATGCGAACAAAACAGTAGCAACTGATGCTAATAAAACTGAAGAAGCTCCTAAGAAGTAGTTTTTTAAGTAAAAATGGGTAACTTAGTAATAGTTACTCATTTTAATTAAGCATATACCTCAATATGCTGTTTTTCAGAAAAATCAAGTTTATTCTCCATTAAAGTAATTCCCTCTTTATTCAATGCTTGGCGTACCAAATCCTTTTGAAATTTTGACATCTCTTTGTGAGCAAAAAATTCATCTATAGGCAACCAAAGAGCTAACTCTATCTCATGTGTATCTATAATATTTATCTCATAACTTAATGCTTCAAGTTGAAATACAATATACATATTTGATTTGTTAAATCTATAAGGGTAAGAATTTAAAACCGATACCAACTTAATAAGCTTTGCTTTTATTCCTGTCTCTTCATACACTTCCCGTTCTACAGCATCAGAAAGTTTATCAGCTTGCTCTACCATTCCACCAGGAAATTTATAGATTGAATGGTTACTCGAAATACGGTCACGTACCAATAGAATTTCATTTTTATCATTAATAACAATAGCACCAACACCAATAGTATGGGTAGGAGGAACAGGAATATAGGCATCATCTTTGACTTGATACGTTAATGTTGTTCGTTTGGCTTCACAGTTATGAAACTCAAACCCCAACTCCAAAGCTATAGCTATATGTTGATATTGTTCTGTGGTTAAATCCAACCATAAAAGATTTTTTTTCTCTATTTTACTCTTATCTATCAACAAGATTAATGATTTTTTAAAATTTTGGTTTGATATTTGAGTAGATTGAGGGTCGATAATAAGACCGTTATAGAGGTCTTCTTTTGTATTTAACATTTTTTCTTCTTTATTTATTTGTTCGATTCCGAAAATGCGATTGCATCTACGGAAACGATAACTTTATACTCATAAAATTTATTTAATCTTTCTATTTCTATATGCCAATAGTGTTAAAATCATTAAGGCAATAATGGTATAGGGAACCCAATTAGGAATTGGTACAGGAGAACCTGCTGCGTATGAGTGCAATCCTGAAAGATAGTAATTTACTCCAAAATAGGTCATGAGAACCGAGGAGTACGCCCAAACTGATGCCATATTAAAGATAAATGGGTTATTTAGTCTTGGAATAAAACGTAAATGCAATACAGATGCATAAATCAGAATTGTTACCGCAGCCCATGTCTCTTTGGCATCCCAACCCCAATAACGACCCCAACTCTCATTTGCCCAAACTCCACCCAAGAAGTTTCCAATGGTCATCAAGAAGAGACCCACAATTAAGCTCATTTCAGCAATATTCGTTAACTCTTTAATAGCACGGTCAATATTCTCATCTCCATCTTTTCTCATAATAAACAAGATAAGTACCAATAGAGATAAAATAGAACCCAAACCAAGGAAACCATCGCCTGAAATAATAGTAGCAACGTGAATCATAAGCCAGTAAGATTTAAGAACAGGAACAAGGTTTGTAATCTCGGGGTTCACAAAATTCATATGAGCCACAGCCATGGTTACCCCTGCTAAAAGTGCTGTAGCACCCAAAGTAAATGGAGATTTACGAGCAAACACAAGTCCTGCAACTACGGTGGATGCTGCGATAAAGACTATGGATTCATAGGCATTTGACCATGGGGCATGTCCTCCAATATACCAACGCATTCCCATACCAACTAGATGTACAGCAAAACCTGCAATCATCAAAATCCATGATATTTTAACAATCCATTTAAGTGAAGAGATGGGTTTAACAACATTGACAAATGAAGCAATCAATAAAATTAATCCAACTAAAATATAAAGAGGAACTAATTTTGATAACAGTCCAAGCTTATTGTACTCTATCTCTATATCTGTCTCAGCTTTAGAAGGAAGTACTTTTACACCAAACTTTTTTTGATACATACTAATTAACTTAATAGCTTGAGTAAACTGTGTTGTGTTTCCATCTTTTTGAATTTGAGTTGTTCCCTCAAACAGATAAAGCGTCATCATACGTACCATTTCCGAGAGTTGTTTAGGAAATTTGGCAATAGCATCTTGTGGGTTAACCCACTTATTGTTCGCATCATGAGGTACAGGATAGATGTTCAAGAGAGCGCCTGTATAAATCATGTATGCAATATTGAGACGCTCATCTGCTTTAATTAACTCTTTATCGTACGAATCTTTATCGAAGGGTTGTTTACGAACCGATTTAGAAATCTGTTTTGCCAGTTTATACTTGCCATCTTTTGTAAAAAAATCATTAAAATTTGCATACTTTATTCCCTCTGCTAAACCTAACTCTTTTGCAATTTTAGTATGGTTAACTTTTATCATTGCTAACTCTTGATAGAATTTTGGATTAACCGTCATCCCCAAAAGAATAGCTGTGGGTTCAACACCATAAATAGATGTTTTTCCTGAAAGTTTAGAGACAATCTCATGTGCAAATGTATCCAGAGGTTTCATTCGTCCACCATGAGCTTGAACCGTTAATCTCCCAAATTGGTTAATGGTTTCACTATCGTACGCTTCAACTATTTTCTGATGTTCTGCATCCAATGTGCTTAATGAAGCTGACTGTAATGGTGCTGTATATCCCACTACGGCTACCATTATAATACTCAATGAAGCCTTTTGTAGTTTTCTTGCACCTCTCAATAGCTTTTGGAAACGACCTTTTTTATCAAAAAGATTCCAAATCATCCCAAATGCCAAGAGTAAATAGCCCAAATATGTTGGTAGTGTTCCAGGGTCATGATTTACAGACAAAACTGTTCCTTTCTCATCAGGGTCATATGACGATTGAAAAAATCTATAATTTCGATGGTCAAGAACATGATTCATATAGATTCTAAATGGCATCTTCTCTATACCCTCTTCTCTATCCGTTAACTCAACTTCACTAGCATAAGAAGCAGGACTCATTGAACCAGGGTATCGCTCTAACTGAAAATCAATTAACTTTAACGAAAAAGGTAAGTTAATCACTTTTGCACCAAAATTAAATGTAATCTCCACCCCATTTAAACTTAATTTTTTATCTTGCCCTCTATTTCCTGCATGAGAGAAAAGATTTATATTTTTACTTTTATCTCCCACCGAAACATTAAGCGTTATCATCTCTGCTTTTCCACCCTCTGTTTTCAAAGAGTTGCTGACATACTTTTCAATTGATTTATCGTATGTCTCTTTTAAAACAATCGAGTTATCAGCAAAGTGATACAACTTCTTTTTTTCAAAAAGGCTAATTCCTTTGGTTAAATTTCCCTCTTTACGTGTTAACATAGAGAGGGTATTTATATCAAAATCATGTGTTACTTTTAATTTACCATCTGTTTCACTGATTTTGAAAATTGGTTTTACTGCTTTCGCATTAGAAGCATGATTAAAACTGATAATAAAACTTCCTGCATCGTAATCTTCTCCTTCAAAAAGATGAATAAATTTACCTTTTCCCCTTCCATTTGCAACCATTAATCCTAATGCTTTTTTCCCATTGGCATCAGGAGTAAACTCTTTTCGAGCCGAAGGAAGATAGTTCGTTAATTCAAAATGAACCTCTTTCCCATCAATCTCTATACGCTTAGAAAAACTGTTTTTAGTCATTGAAGAGAGTAAAAAAGGCTCTTCAAACTCTTCACTCTGTGAAGCACTTTTCAAATCAACTTGTAATACCTTTATATTTGAAACCATGGTACTAGAGCTTTGTCCCTCACGAATACTCATAATCCCTTCATAGCCAATATACCTAGTTATAATTGCTCCTATCGCTATTACTAAAAAAGCCATATGAAAAATAAAAACAGACATTTTATTTTTATAACTTTTATACTTCATCATATTATAGACAAGAAGTAATATAAAATAGAGGAGAAAAAACTCAAACCATCGAGCATTATAAATCAATGCTTTTGCTGTCTGTGTACCATAATCATTTTCGATAAATGTAGCTGTACCGATAATAATACCAAAAAGAAAAAGTAGCCAAGTGGCTACTTTCATAGAGAATAATTTTTTTATCACGTGTCATCCTATCACTAAAAATAATGGTTTGAGTATAACCAATAATTATTAACAGAACATTAATTTTTTATGAAGTTTTTATGAAGTTTTAACCAAGAACACACCTGATTCCACATGATATGTGTGGGGGAACTGGTCATAAATAGCAGACTCTACAATCGTATGACTCTTTGTTAATTCAACTAAATCCCTTGCTAAAGTTTCAGGGTTGCAAGAGATATAGATAATATGTTGCATCGTAGAGATAAGCTTAATCGTATCCATATCAAGCCCTGCTCGTGGAGGGTCAACCAATACAGTAGAGAAGCAATAAGCGTCTAAATCTACATCTTTTAGACGTGTAAACTCTCGCTCTTTATTTAGTGCTTGTGTCATCTCTTCGGATGCCAAACGGATAAACTCTATATTCTCTACAGAGTTTAAAATACAGTTCTCTTTTGCCGAATAGATAGAGCGTTTAGATATCTCTGTTGCCAAAACACGATTAAAATAGTTCGATAGAGGAATAGTAAAATTGCCTAATCCACAATAGGACTCTAAAAAATCGCCACCATCAACCTTTTTAGCCTGTTTTATCGCCCACTCTATCATCTTGATATTTACAGCAGGATTGGGTTGTGTAAATCCACTCTCATAGTGTCTATAGTAATAATCTCTACCATCTATAAAGAGTTTTTCAGTAACAAACTCCTCTGATAAAACAACCTTTTGTTTACGGCTTCGCCCTATAATATTTGCATCTAAACGCTTCTCTAGCTCTTTAGCCTCTGCCTCCCAAACCTTATCAAGCTTTCGATGATAAATCATGGTTATCAGACACTCATCTGTAGTTGTTGCTAAAAATTCTACAGCAAAAATACGCTTTTTCAAGACCTCTGTTGAGTTATTAATCGCATCAAGCAAGGGTTCCATCCGTTTTTCAATCGGTTTTATCACTTTAGGACACTCAAAAATATTTACTGAACCCTTTTTATCCAAACGCCCCATTGCATAGTTTGCACCATTATCATCATGCCAAATCTTAAACTCTGCCCTTGCTCTATAATGTGATTCACTCGCAGAAAAAACCTCTAAGTTACTTACACCAAAAGGAGACAACAAGCCTAACACACGCTCTTTTTTCTCTTTTAATTCATCTTCATAACTCAATTCATAAATACTACATGACCCGCATGTTCCAAAATGTTTACATTCCAAATTCATTACCTTATTTTATCTTGGGCGTATTTTAGCTAAAACTTGTTTCAAATTTTGTATTCTCTATTCACTATTTTTTCACTATCTCTTTATGAACCAAGGTAGTTAATCCTACAAGTTTCCAACCTTGGAGACCCTCTCGGTAGTAGAGTATTTTATCTGATGGATAGCCATGTTCTAATAGACTTGGAAGAAAATGTGAAGCTTGAGCACACCATACACCATTATCAAAGATTGCTAACTCTTTTGCTTTTGAAAAGTCCCAAGAGCCATCCTTTTTAATCTTCATTCCTAAAATTCCAAAAATCATTCCCATCTTTTTTTTACTAGCATTTTCAACAACAGAAAAAGGTAAATTAATAGCAGAAGGAATAGTCTCTAATTCAAACCAACTTTTTAGGCGTGTATCAATCAAAACACCTTTATGAGAAGAGATTTTTGTATTTATAAATTTAATAAGCTCTAACTCTCCAATATTTTTTATTCGTTCATCTATTTTTGTTGGTTGAATACAAAAAGGTGGACACTCTCGGGACGTTTTTGTGAAATCGTCTGTTAATACATTCTCAACATCTTGAATTCGTTCTATTTTCACTTTTTGTCCCGAATCACGTGTAATAATATGAGATAATTTTGCTGTTATTCCTACTAAATAATTATCATTTTTAGGGGTTTGAGCCAATACTAAACCTATTAGTAATGAGAGTATAAATAGTTTTTTCATCCAATCTTCCTTCTGTACTTTCTTATTTTCTTCAAATAATTTTTATTATACTATTTTTAAAATAAAATATCTTGATAGCTATCAAAATATTCTACCTATTTTAATCATCTATTAAGATAGTTTTGGCAAAATACTTGACTAAGTAAAATAGCAAGGAAATAAAGAATGGCAATCATTATTAATGCACCATTAGATATGCATCTGCACCTAAGAGATACAGAGATGCTTAACATCGTAGCTCCCCTGAGTTCGCATACTTTTTCAGGTGCAATCATTATGCCAAATTTAGTACCACCAGTCAGTACAAAAGAGGAACTTTTAGCTTATAAGAATCGTATTCATCAAGCCTGTAGATCTGATATATTTACTCCCTACATGACCCTTTTTTTTAAACCAACATATACTAAAGATTTTTTAGAATCTATAAAAGATGAACTCACAGCAATCAAACTCTATCCTGCAGGGATTACAACCAATTCAGAAGGGGGAGTTGATGGTTTTTCAGTAGAAGAGTTAGCACCAACCCTAAATGCTATGAGTGAACTGGATATTCCACTCTGTGTACACGGAGAGACCAATGGTTTTGTTATGGATAGAGAAGCTGAATTTGTATCTATCTATGAGATGTTAGCAAGTAACTTTCCAAAATTAACCATTATTATGGAGCATATTACAACCAAAGAGAGTGTAGAAGCCTTGGATAAGTTTGAAAATTTATATGCGACAATTACACTCCATCACCTATTGATTACCCTTGATGATGTAGCAGGTGGAATGTTACAACCTCATCTTTTTTGTAAACCTATTGCCAAACGTCCAGAAGACAGAGAGGCTCTTAGAAAAGTTGCCTTATCAGGACATCCAAAAGTGATGTTTGGTTCGGACTCTGCACCACACCCACAACATGCCAAAGAAGCTTGTGGCTGTGCAGCAGGTGTCTTTACTGCACCTATTGCACTTCAAGTGTTAACAGAACTATTTATGGAGAATTCAACTTTAGATAAATTAGAAGATTTTGTATCAAATAATGCACAAAATATTTACAAAAACATCACTGTTCCTAAAAAAACTATTCATTTAGAGAAAAAGCCTTTCATTGTTCCAGATAAATATGGTACAGTTGTTCCAATGTATGCTGGGGAGACTTTAGCATATAGCATCACAAATATTGAAAGCTAAAGAATAATGATTATTAACAACATAAAAACACTTATAGATGGTCATAGCGACTTCAAATCTGTTAAATTTAAAAATAATAAAGAACGCTTTAAACATCTTGTCGAAGAGGGACAAGACCCAAAGGCTCTTTTTATTGGCTGTAGTGACTCTCGTGTTATGCCTGCACTCATTACCAATTCTAAACCTGGTGATTTGTTTATTATACGAAATATAGGAAACTTTGTTGCTCCTTTTAACCCAAATCAAGATTATCATGCAACTGCTTCTGCCATAGAGTATGCCGTTTCGGTATTGGAAGTAACAGATATTATTGTTTGTGGACACTCAGAGTGTGGTGCTATTTCTGCTCTATATAAAAAAATTGAACCCACTGATGAAAATCTACATACCATAAAATGGCTAGAGTTAGGAGAGAGTGCAAAACGCTCTGCCCTACTCTCGATGAGAGGCAAACCTGAAAAAGAGATTTTACACTATACAGAAAAAGTATCCGTTATTTTTCAACTTGAAAATTTACTTACTTATCCTGCTGTTAAAAGGCGTGTAGAAGAGGGCTCTCTATTTTTACATGGTTGGCACTATGATTTAAAAGATGGTAAAATCGAATATTATGATGAAGAGCTTTATGAGTTTAAAGAGTTGAGTGAAGAGTAAGGAAGAGATGATGATAGCAAATAGCATAGAAGATTTGATAGGAAATACCCCATTAGTAAGATTAAATAAACTTTCTGAACTTTCAGGAGCTACCATTTTGGCAAAATGTGAGTTTATGAACCCCACATCATCAGTCAAAGATAGAATTGCTATGAATATGATAAATAGAGCCTTAGAATCAGGAGCTATTAGTCAAAACTCAACCATTATTGAACCAACGTCAGGAAATACAGGCGTAGGATTGGCTGCTATTTGTGCATCAAAATCACTTAAACTTATCTTGACAATGCCAGAATCAATGAGTATTGAACGAAGGAAACTCTTAAGCCACTTGGGTGCAAAGATTGTACTTACCCCTGCATCAGAAGGAATGTCTGGTGCAATAGACAGAGCAGAGAGATTAGCTGTAGAGCGAAATGGATTTGTTTTACAACAATTTAATAATCAAAATAACCCTGCTATTCATAGAGAGACAACGGCCGTAGAAATTTTGAAGGATACCAACAATAAGGTTGACTATTTTGTAGCTTCTGTAGGAACAGGTGGGACACTAACAGGTACATCAGAAGCTTTAAAAGAGACTCTACCTAATCTAAAAGCCATTGCTGTAGAGCCTTCTACCTCGCCTGTACTCTCTGGAGGATTGGGTGGATCACACAAGATTCAAGGCATTGGTGCAGGATTTGTACCCACTATTTTAAATACAGGTATTTATGATGAAGTAGTTCAAGTTTCAGATGAAAAAGCATTCCAAAGAGCAAAAGAGCTTGCCAAAACAGAAGGCTTACTTGTAGGAATCTCTTCAGGTGCAAATGTTTGTGCAACTTTTGAAATAGCATCTCGCCCTGAAAACCGAGGTAAAGTATTTGTAACTATTTTGTGTGATACAGCAGAACGTTATCTATCTACAGAACTCTTTGACAACTAACTATTTTGATGAGTAGCTTACTCTTTGAAACCATCAAAATAGAGAATGGTCAAATAGAAAAT
>QNZV01000002.1 GCA_003978395.1 Sulfurovum sp.
AAACTCTGCATAAACAGCTTTTGAAATAGACAAAGCTTTTTGTGATTCAGGGTTGAGTTTACCCTCTTTGGTAACAGAAGTATTTAATAATTTTTCAATACTCTTCATGATTTTTTCACTTTCACGAATAACTTTTTTAGAACTTGGATGATAACTTTTATACTCGTTTACAACACCTTCAACATAGACAATTCGTCTTAAAATTCCGTTTTGCTCCCCTAAAATAACTGTGAAATTTTCAATACTAATGATGGCTTCTCTTAAATGTGCATCTACTCTTAACATCTCGTTTTTACACTCATCTTTAGAAAAAGAGTATGCTCTTGACTTAATGTAGGCTTTTTTTGCTATACGTAAGTTTTTCTCTGTTTTAAAATGAACGCGTATAGCATATACAATCCATGCCATTATAAGTACCGAAAATCCTAAAATCAATGCTCCAACCATTGGTTTTCCATCTAACCCAATCATTCCTCCTCCAATCCATGTTAATACAGCATTTATATTGCTCTCTATAAATTCAAGCGTAATATTCTCCAAAGAGATATTTAACTGTTTAGTTGAGAAATAAACCCATCCATAAAGAGTAAGAGAAGCGACAATTAATGCCAAAATCATTCCAGTGAATCGACCTGAACTTATATGCTCTATCTCAAGATTATCTGCAGAGTTATCAACAGAGAGTTCAAAAGGCTCATGGAGACTCTTGTTTGTACCGTACTCAATACCTAGCTTCTTTAAGAACTCTTCAGCACTCTTAAATGTTTTATTAAGAAAAGCACGTTTACGTCTATCAAAATCGGTAGCTGCTTTAGAGACACCCAATTGACACTCCTTGACCGAGGAGTCTACTTCTGAAACCAAATCTTGGGAGTCTCTAATTAACTCTTGTGCTTCTACTATTTTATCTTTTATGTTCTCTTCGTTCTTAATTATATTGATATTTTCATCTATCATTAATCTCTCCTATTTATATAATGTTTAATTTTAACATATCTTATGTATTTTTTATTTAAAAAGTAGAAACTATATTTTTATCTATAGCCTTTTAATATATAGCTCGCTATAATGCTTTAAAAAAACTTAGGATATTTAGTGGGTATTTTCACAGCATTATTAATATTATCATTTCTGATATTTTTTCATGAATTAGGACACTTTACAGCTGCACGTTTCTTTGGTGTACAGGTTGACGTTTTTAGTATTGGATTTGGAAAAAAATTGATTACAAAACAGATAGGAAAAACCCAATGGACAATATCCATGATACCATTGGGTGGCTATGTAAAGATGAAAGGGCAAGATGACTCTGACCCGAATTTTGTCTCATATGATGAAGACTCTTATAATGTAAAGAAACCTTGGCAAAGAGTTATTATTTTACTCGCAGGTCCATTTGCAAACTTTTTATTGGCATTCTTGATTTATCTCTCTATCTCTTTTATTGGTGTTCCAAAACTTTTGGCAATGGTTGGAGATGTCAATACAACACAACCTGCCTACAAAGCAGGAGTTCAAGTGGGCGACAAAATCGTTCAAATCAATGGAGAGAAGATTCTATATTGGGAAGAGATAGGCAATAGTATTCAAAAAAGTTCTTTGGATTTACAGGTAACTGTACTTAGAGAAAATAAATACCTAGATTTAACCATAACGCCTAAACTACAAGAGGTAAAAAATAATTTCAATGAAACTATTGAACGAAAAATTATTGGTATAAAACCTGATATGAACAGTACTACTATCGTTAATTATAGTATAAGTCAAGGATTGGATTATGCCTATAACCAAACTGTAAATGCCTCGATGCTCATTGTAAAGGGGCTTCAAAAACTTATATCTGGTTTGGTTCCTGCAGAACAAGTAGGAGGAGTTGTTTCTATTGTAGATGTTACAGCTAAAGCATCTAGTGTTGGAATTATTGCTCTATTATTTTTTACAGCACTCATCTCTGTAAACTTGGGGGTTTTAAATCTTTTGCCTATTCCTGCACTCGATGGTGGGCATATTGTCTTTAACCTCTATGAAATGATTACAAAACGAAAACCAAACGAAGAGATTATGTATAAACTAACACTTATGGGCTGGGCTATTTTACTTTCAGTAATGCTCTTGGGCTTATACAACGATATTAATAAACTATTTGGATAAAGAGGAAAAAAATGTTAAAAGAACAATTAAGAAAAAATTTAGATAAAGTAATTTGGAACATAGAACAAGCAAGAGTCTCTCTAAGCGAACACCATATTGTAAAACTTGTAGCTGTGGGTAAGTATTCAGATGAAGAGAACATTAAAATACTTTACTCTTTAGGTCAAAGAGCATTTGGAGAGAACCAAGTTCAACAACTAGAGAGTCGTACAAAAAGTTTAGAAGAGTTACCATTGGAGTGGCATATGATGGGAACTCTACAGAGTAATAAAATTAATAAACTTATTGAATTACGCCCTACCCTATTTCAATCACTAGATTCATTAAAGTTAGCCCAAGCACTCAATCAACGACTTGAACACAAAAATCAAACCATGAGTTGCCTCTTACAAATCAATTCAGCAAAAGAAGAGAGTAAATCAGGTGTCTCCATAGAAGAGGCAGAAGATATTTATGCAGAGATTACAGAAAGCTGTCCACAAATTAAGCTTAAAGGGCTTATGAGTATTGGTGCTCACAGTGAAAATAAAAAAGAGATTCAAAAAAGCTTTGAAACAACCTATAACATTTATGATAAACTTAATAAAAGCTACAAGGCAAACATCTGTTCTATGGGAATGAGTAACGACTATGAGTTAGCCATTCAATGTGGTTCAAATCTTGTACGAATTGGCTCAAAAATATTTAAATAAAGGTAAAAACTATTATGAAACAACTTGTACATTATTATAACCAACATGAAGATTTTATAACTTGGGTAAAAGAGCACAATATAAACAATAGTGATAAACTACTTATAGAGATAAACTACTCATCTTCTGACCAGAATAGATTAAAAGAACTACTAGAAAATTTAAAAAAAGTATTCCCCGATGCAACCATTGTAGGGATGCAAAGTTTTACCAGTTTTATAAACCATAGAGTTACCGATTTAAATACTCAACCTATTATCTCTATAATAGAATTTGAAACTTCAAGTATCTCCTCTTTGGTACTGGATTTAAACAAGAATTATATAAAAGGTCAAGAGCAGACTCCAGACTTTGTAGCTATTGAAAAGTACCTACAAGCAGATACAAAAGCGTTAGAGATTCTTTCAAGTTACAATGAACATAATACAGCTACATATATGAATAAATTAGGATTAGAGTTTAGTCACTTAAAAATTTTTGGGGGAGGAGCAACAAACAAAGAGTATAATTCAAAAAACTCTTTTATTTTTCATAATGGAACTATATATAATAAGGCTATTATTCTTATCTTTATGCATGGAGAACATTTAAATATTGAACTTTTTAAATCTTTTGATTGGAAACCAATCTCAAAGAAGAAAAAAATTACAAAAATAGACAATTCAAACATTATGACTATTGATAAAAGTCCTGCTTTGGATATTTATAGAAAATACTTTCCAAATATTGAGAAAGACCCATCTGTATTTCTACAAGTTCCACTCTATATTAGTAAAAACAACATATCCTATACCGTAAATATTCTTGAAAGTAATTTTTCCAATCAAAGTGTTATTACAACACAAGAGCTTCATGAGGATGACATAGTTCAACTATCTATTGGTAACTATAATGCCATGATGAATAGAATTCAAGAGATTTACTCCTTTTTATCAAATACTCCTGCACAAGCACTATGGATAGGAGCATGTATCTCCTATGAGTATGGATTTAGGATTCCAATCATTCACTATATTTCAAATATAAAAGACAACAACCATATTTTTGGATACAGTACCATTCAAGAGTATTTCAATGCTGAAAATCAACCAAATACATCACATAATCATACTTTTATTATGGCAGCTATTTCAGAGTCTACAACTTCTTATATCGAGTTAAAAGAGTTTACAGATAAAAACATTACCCCTTTTGAAATTGCCAATAAAAACCTCTATTCAATTATGCACAAAACAGCCAACGAGCTAAATCTACTGACTGAAAACCTTGAAAATATGGTTAACCAACGAACCAAACAGCTTGAAACTCTAAATAAAGAGCTTCAGATTAAAATTAACAATGCTGTACGTAAAGAGAAACGACAAAATGCTATTATGAACCAACAATCTCGTTTGGCTTCTATGGGAGAAATTTTAGAAAATATTGCCCACCAATGGAGACAACCTCTTAATACTGTTTCATGGATGATGAATGATGCCATCATTAAAGCAAAATTGGGAAAAGAAGATGAGATTGATTTGGAAGATTTGGCAAAAAAAGTAAATAATTCTGTTCAATTCCTTTCAGATACCATTGAAGATTTTAGACGCTTTGTTGACCACTCTGACTTGGCACAAACATTCAACATTAAAAAAGTTATTAACTCCACCATTCTACTAATCAAAGAGACCTTGGTTAAATCCAATATTCAAATTGAACTTGATTGTGCCAATGATATTAAATACAAAGGTTTTGAAAATGATTTAAAGCATGTTATTATGAACCTTATTAATAATGCACGTGATGCCTTTGAAGAGAAAAAAATTCGTAATGGACTCATTTATATTCGAGTATATCATGAAAAGGATGAGCTTATTATTGCTGTTAGGGATAATGCAGGGGGAATTCCAAAACCAATTCTAAAAAATATTTTTGAACCTTATTTTACAACAAAACATAAAACAAAAGGTACAGGTTTGGGACTCTATATGAGTAAAAATATGATTGAAAGAGTCCAAGGAAGCATTGAAGCAGTGAGTATTATCAACAAAAAAACCACCTTTATCATTCGACTTCCAGATAAAGGTGCGTTACCTTCAAAGTAACTATGGAACATAGGCAATAGTAGGAATACCCAAACCTTCAGAGAAACCACACATCAAGTTTGCAGCAACCAAAGCCTGTGAACTTGCCCCACGAAGTAGATTATCAATCGCAGAATTTACAAACAGTCCATTTCCATTTTTCATAGCAAAAATATCACAAAAATGTGTTCCTGCTGTACTCTTAATATCAACAGGCTTTTCACGAATACGAATAAACATATCATCTTTATAAAACTCTTTTAAAACTTCAAGTGGTTCTATATCTTCTTTTAATGTTGCATAAACAGATACCAACTCTCCACGTGTTGCAGGAATAAGATGTGGTACAAAATTGACGTTCATTTTTACGCCATGTACTTTTTCTATTTTCTCTGCTATCTCAGGAGCATGACGATGTTTTAGAGGATTGTAAGCAAAAATATTATCATTTACATTTACAAAATGGGTACTCTCACTAAGCTTTTTTCCTGCTCCACTTACTCCTGATTTCGCATCAACAAACAGAGGTGCTGTATGCTCTAAGTAAGGAATAAAAGGCAAAATACCAAGCAGGGTAGCTGTTGGGTAACAACCTGGTCCTGCTACCAATTTTGCCTTTTTTAAATCTTCTCTATAATATTCAATAAGTGCATAGACAGCCTCATCTAAATGCTCTTTATCTTCATGTTCACAATAATGCTCTTCATAAGTCTCTAAATCAAGTCTGTAATCTGCTGATAAATCAACCACCTTTACCCCTTGATTAACAAGCTCTTTAGCAAAACCCATAGAGGCTTTATGAGGCAATGCCAAAAACACCAATTCACAATGTTCCACTACAGCTTCAATAGAAGCTTTTTCTACAGGATATGTAATAACATCAACCAAAGAGGGATGAATCGCTTCTATTACACTGTCTCCTGTTGTTGTTGCCAAATATTTTAACACAAATGCTGGATGGGTTAGCAACATTTTTATCAGCTCTAAACCAGTATATCCACTAGCTCCTACAATACCTACATTTATCATTACAGTACTATCTCTTCATAAGATACAGATTCAATATCGAAAGTCTTTTTTCCTGATGGTAAAATAATCTCAACCTCATCTCCCTCCTCTTTGCCCAATAACACTCTAGCCATTGGAGAGCCAATAGAAATCAACCCTTTATCAGGATTGGACTCTTGTGAACCAACCAAAATATAGGTTACTTCACTATCATCTTCTTGGTCAACAAGCTCAACAGTTGAGCCAAAACTAACACGAGCATGAGGAAGAGTAGAAGGGTCTATAACCTGAGCTCTTCCAACCAAATCAGTCAAATCTAAAATACGAGCTTCCATAAGCCCTTGCTTATCTTTGGCTGCATGATACTCAGCATTCTCTTTTAAATCTCCAAGCTCTCTAGCCACATCAATAACATGAGCAATCTTACCACGCTCCACTGTTTTTAACTGCTCTAACTCTTTTGATAATCTATCAAATGTCACTTTTAACATTGGTTCTTTTTGCAAAATCTTTCCCTTTAAATTTATTCTATTTTAATTAGGGTTATTATACCATACATCATGAAAAAAATATTAATAACCAATGATGATGGTTTCGATTCTCCTGCTCTTTTGGCTTTGATTAAAGCACTTAAACCTTTGGCTGAAATTATAACCGTTGCCCCTACTTTAGAGAAATCTGCTTGTGGACACTCGCTTACCTTAACAAAACCTCTTCGCTTTGTAGATATAGAACCTAACTTTTATAAACTTGATGACGGTACACCTACGGATTGTATCTTTTTGGCTCTGCATAAAATATATAAAGATATTATGCCTGACTTGGTCATTTCAGGCATTAATATTGGTGCGAATATGGGCGAAGACATAACCTATTCGGGAACAGCTAGTGGGGCTATGGAAGCTGTACTTCAAGGTATTCCTGCTATTGCTATTTCACAAGATTTTTCTGATGATATGAGAGAAAAGAGTGAATGGGAGTATGAACTGGCACAAGAGACAATCGTTCATTTAGTAACAAAAATATTTGATGGCTCTTTTCCTCTTGGTCCTAGAAAGTTTTTAAATGTAAATATACCTGCTGTTAAACCTAATGAATCAAAAGGATTTAAAATTACAAAAACAGGAAGCCGTATTTATGGGAACGATGCAGATTCACATATGAATCCACGAGGGCAAGAGTACTTTTGGATAGGTTTAGTTAACCATCAATGGAGAAAAGGCAAAGGTCAAATGACTGATGTCGAAGCTGTAAAGTCAGGCTATATTTCAGTTACTCCAATTCATTTAGATATGACCTCTCATAAAGATATTAAGGAGTTAGAATCATGGATTTAAGATTTCAACGTTGTGAGCTTCTCTTTGGAGTAGAAGATTTTGCCAAGATTCAAAAAGCAAAAATATTAATATTAGGTGTTGGAGGTGTGGGTTCTTATGCATTGGATTGTCTCTATCGTTCAGGAGTAAGTGATATTACAATTATAGATTATGACACTTATGATGAGACCAACCAAAACAGACAGATAGGAAGTGAAGCTGTAGGCGAGTATAAAACGGATGCCTTGCAAAAGCTCTATCCAAATATCAAAACCATTAACCAAAAAATGGACATGGCATGGGTAGAACTGTTTGACTTTAAGCCTTACGATTTAGTTCTTGATTGTGCCGATACCACCAAAGTTAAAATTGAGATTGCAAAGAAGTGTTATAAAAAACTCATTATGTCTTTTGGTTCTGCAAAACGTTATGATACTTCAAAGATAGAAGTGGCTTCCATTTGGAAAAGTCATGGCGATGCCTTGGGTAGAAAGATACGAAATGAACTAAAAAAAGCAAAATTTGATAGAAACTTTACGGTTGTATTTTCTCCTGAAGAGGATAAATGCAAAGAGAAAGGTTCATGTGTGGCAGTCACAGGAGCAACAGGCTTAACCGTTTGTTCCGAAGCGATTAAACGAATATTAAAGGAGAAATAGATGAAGAAATTTTTAAAAAAATACTATACTCATGAGTTTTTAAATAAAGCATTAACTTTTATCGTTTTTGGTTCTATTATTATAGGTATTCTTTTTGGCACAGAGTATGACTAATGAAAAAAAATCTATTTGAAATGGGTGCATCATTTGATGATGATTGGTCATCAGACAACAAAGAGAAACCTAAAAAGAGAGAATCAACCGAAATAAAAACACCAGAAAAGCATCAACTTCATTTTGCAAAAGAGAGACGAAGAGGTAAAGTTGTAACCATTGTTAAACCTTTTCATTTAAGCCAAAATGAGTTAAAAGCTCTTTTAAAAACAGTTAAAAAAAGATTGGGAACAGGTGGAACAGTAAAAGAAGAGAGTTTAGAGTTTCAAGGAGAGGTCAAAGAAAGTCTAAAAACTCAACTTGAAACTTTGGGTTATGGGTTTAAGAGGTAGTAGAGGGAGATACCCTCTCTATTTTAACACTTATTGATAGTAGTCATAACTCACTTCAATCGTTGCACCACTTGGAGGAACTGCTGTTCCATGGAAAACAATTGCTCTTGATGATTGAACATAAGTATAACCATTAAGAGCATTTTCTACTACAACTGTACCATTAACTTTAACTTCATTTATTACAGTTGCTGGATGTGCAAGAATAAATGAACTTGCTGCTCCACCTGCATCTTGGGCGATCTGTTGCATAAATCCACTAAAATCTAATGAACCATTAGCATCTGTATTATCAATACTTGAATGGATTCCTCCTGTTTCTGCAGACAAATCATCATATTGTGTATAATCTAAAGCATCATATCCTGTCTCAATAAGAGAGTATACTCTAATTCCTCTATCTTTAAACAGGTTATTACTAACATTGAAATCCACTCCATTACTACGTCTTCTATATTGACTTTCCTCATCTGAAATAATAATTACAGAAAGTGTTGAACCAGCTTTTGGCATACCTGCTAGAGTAACTGCTCCATCAAGATTATCATTATGTGCTAATGATTGTAATGATTGTTCTGCATTCCAAATACCTGTTTCAGTTGATGAACCATTTGTACCTGCAACTAATGATTGTTTCAATAATGTTGTATTATTTTCTATAATTCCTGCACTTCGTAAAATATGATATGCATCCCCATTGGTATGGTCTGTAGCTCCATATCCTGTTGTAATAATAGCTGAACGATAACTTAAACCAGAATTTGTCATTTCAGTTGAAAAATCATCTGCTGCTTTACTTAACGCATTTTGATTATCACTCATACTACCAGAATCATCTATAACAAATAGAATATCGGCATTCTGTTTAGCTGTGGCTTGACTAAATTTTTCTAAAGAAGTTGTTAACTTTTTTCCTTTTGGAATCACTCTTGCCGCATTAGTAATTGCATTACTCTCTGTTTGATATTTTGAATAGAATTTTTCAGGAACAACAACAGCTATATAAAAGTTAGAAGCTTCATACTCTCCATAAAGTAACATTAATCGAAACTGAGTATCTATAGGTGCATTTGTCGCAGCCAAAGGCAATCCTTTTGCTGTTCCATTTGAAAGAGTTGTTACAATCTCTCCAGCTAAAGTCAATGGTTCTATCTCTTTATTTGTAGTTAATTTATAATTAGCTATGGTAAAAGCATAAGGTGTTTGAAAACTTTGCGATGAAAATAGTGAAATAGTATCAATGCTTCCTCTAGAAGTACTCAATTGAGTAAAGGCTGTCTCTACACCCTTTTGCATTACTTTATAACTTTTAGAAGCTTTTTGGGTTGATCCTATCTGTTGAACAAATCCAGCTAACTCTTCATTTGTACCTGCTGACATCATTTTTGCAGTTGTACCCTCAATTTTTGCATCAATTAAATTAACACCCTTTGGTACTTGATATGTTGTTTTATCCATATCAAATATTTCAACTACTTTTGTATCATTTTTTTTGTCGTCATCTCCACAACCAATAAGAGATAAGATAAAAATTGATGTAAATAATAGCTTAAAGATTTTCATAACTTTTCCTTGAAATTAAATTTTGAAACCTAAATATATTCGTTTCATAAGTTTATTATAACAGATAAATGTTGCAAAAACGTTGCAAAATATTTTTTATTGTTTTTTTATAGTAAAATATAAAAAAATCTATCTATAAAATATTTTTACTTCTATGCAACAATCTGCTATAATCGCGAAAAAATTTAATTTATGCATTATAGATGTATAAGTATAGAGGAATAATGCGTGAGAACACACTATTGTGCTAATGTAAACGAAACATATATTGACCAAACTGTTACGGTATCTGGTTGGGTAGCAAGTCGCCGTGACCACGGTGGGTTAATTTTTATTGACTTAAGAGACAAAGACCAAGTTGTTCAGATTGTTTGTGACCCTGCTGATAATGCAGAAGTTCATAAATTGGCTGAAGGTGTACGAGACCAATTTGTACTTATTGTAACAGGTAAGGTTCGTGCTAGAGGGGAAGGACTTGAAAACCCAAAACTTAAAACAGGTAAAATTGAAATTGTTGCAAACAAATTGATTATAGAAAACAAATCACTTCCAATGCCTTTTGAACTGAACGATGATAAAGTAAACGAAGAGATTAAATTAAAATACAGATATTTGGAACTTAGAACTCAAAAAGCTTATGATATTTTTAAACTTCGTTCAAAAGTAACCATCTCTGCACGGAATACCCTTGATGAATTAGATTTTTTAGAAGTTGAAACACCAATAATTACTAAATCAACTCCAGAAGGTGCTAGAGATTATCTTGTTCCAAGCCGTGTTCATGGTGGTGAGTTCTATGCACTTCCACAATCTCCACAACTTTTTAAACAACTTTTGATGGTCGGTGGATTTGACCGTTATTTTCAAATTGCAAAGTGTTTTAGAGATGAAGACCTTAGAGCAGATAGACAACCAGAATTTACTCAAATAGATGTTGAGATGAGTTTCTGTGACCAAGAAGATGTTATTGCTGTAGCAGAAAAACTCATACATAATATTTTTGATAAGTGTGATTTTGAAATTCCTACTAAATTCACAAGAATGAGCTACATGGATGCAATGGAGAAGTATGGTTCAGACAAACCAGACATGCGTTATGACCTTGCAATGGTTGATGTTATGGATATTTTTGAGCGTTGTGATAATGAGATTTTCTCTAACATTGCAAAAGAGCCTAAGAAAAATAGAATCAAAGCACTTAAAGTTCCAAAAGGCGATGAAATTTTCTCTAAAAGAGAGATGAAACGTTTTGAAGATTATGTTCGTAAATTTGGAGCATCAGGTCTTGGTTACTTCCAAATGAAAGAAGATGGTCTAAAAGGTCCATTGACAAAATTCTTTACAGAAGAAGACATTCAAGCTATTATTGAGCGATGTGAACTAGAAGTTGGCGATGCTGTTTTCTTTGGTGCTGGTAACAAAAAATTGGTTTGGGACTACATGGGTCGTTTTAGAACTCATTTAGCTGAGATTATGGAGATTATTCCAAAAGACAAATTTGAGTTCCTATGGGTTATGGACTTCCCAATGTTTGAAGTTGAAGATGGAAAGACAAAAGCGATGCACCACGCCTTTACCATGCCACAACTTGATGAAAATGGTAAAATTAGTTATGATGATATTGAAGAGTTAAAATCTGTTGCTTATGACATTGTGCTTAATGGTACAGAGCTTGGTGGTGGGTCTATTCGTATTCATAAAGAGGATTTACAAAAAGAGGTCTTTAAGCTCATGGGAATCTCTGATGAAGAGGCTCAAGAGAAGTTTGGGTTCTTGCTTGATGCTTTCAAATTTGGAGCTCCTCCACACGGTGGATTTGCCTTGGGTCTTGACAGACTTATTATGCTTATGACAGGTGCTAGTAGTATTAGAGAAGTTATTGCTTTTCCAAAAACACAAAAAGCACAGTGTCTTTTAACCAAAGCACCAAGCCCTGTTGAAGCAGAGCAACTAAATGAGCTTAGTCTTAGAGTTAGAAAACCAGTTACTGAATAGATTTTGGTATATGTAGGTTCGATTTCATCCAACGTCAAAACCAAAAACAACACATCCAATAATGTTCGATAAAATCGAATATTATTGGATACAAATAGATAAAAAAATAAAGGAAAAAAAATGAAGAAACTCTTCTTATTAATTGGTGCTCCAGGTTCAGGAAAAACTACAGATGCAAGTATGATTGCTGAAAAACATTCAGATAAAATTGTTCACTACTCAACAGGAGATATGCTTAGAAAAGAGGTAGCAAGTGGCTCCCAATTGGGTCAAACTATTGATGAATTTATCTCTAAAGGTGCATTGGTTCCTCTAAATATTATTGTAGATACGATTATCTCTGCAATTAATCAAGCACCTGTTGATACTGTTCTGATTGATGGTTATCCTCGTTCCGTAGAACAGATGACAGCTCTTGACGAAATTGTGGCAAAAGAGGATGACATTGAACTTACATCTGTTATTGAAGTACGTGTCTCAGAACAAGTTGCAAAAGATAGAATTTTAGGTCGTGCAGCAGATGCTAAACCAGGCGAAGAGCGAAGTGATGATAGTATTGAAGTATTCTATGACAGAATGAAAGTATATACTGACCCATTGGCAGAGATTCAAGAGTTTTACACAAACAATGGTCTTATTAAAGTGATTAATGGTGAGAGAGAACTTGAACCAATTGTTGCCGAAATGGAAGCATTTATTTTAGAAAATATGTAAAATTAAGGGTGCGATAATAATCGCATCCTACTATTAAAACCGTTCAAGCAAACGATTTACATCGGTCAAAAGTTCCACATTTGACAATGTTGCCAAAGGTAAAGAGGCTGGATTTACAGAATCAAACTCTTTTGCTTTCTCTGCCAATAATCTACGACCACGAGTAGAGTTAATAAATTGAACTATAAAACGACTATCCAATTTTACATAAGCTTTTCGTCTTACAATTGCCATATAGTGAGGCACAACATACCCCTCTTGACCTTTTTCAACATAACAAGCAATCATTGGATGATAAAGACTAACAATAACATCCCCTGCTTTGGTTAACTGCTTTGATGATGCTTCATTGGCACACTTTATCTCTAAAAATTTACGCTCATCTAAAAAAGAAATTGGTTCCAGAGATACCATTGTCAACTCTTTACAAGCTTTTTTCTTACTTTTAGCTTTTCCTTCAACAAGATAAGCACCTCTAATGATTTCTGCAACTTCTTTTAATTTCATAATTTTTTCTCTATATTGTTTATTCTTTTACAAAATGATTTCTCAAAGACTTAATAAATTCTTAATGTGTTAGTAAGTATAGTGAAAAATCCCTTATATTAAATTAATATTAAGCATTAATACTATTTTATTTAAATAAGTTAAATAGAAAGGAACATCCAATAATGAGTTTAATAGAAGTAAAAATATTTAATAGATTTTTTAACAGAAGTTGTTTTATTGATGCACTAAAAGAGTGCATCAATAGAAAGTTTCATATAGAAATTTTAATTTCGTTTAGAGAGTCTCTGACACTCTGAAACAAAATGTTTGGCATTTTCTACAGGTACATCAGGAAGAATCCCATGCCCTAAATTAAAGATGTGTCTACCATCTTTCATAGTTTCTGCAAGAGATGCAACACACTCAGTAGTTGCCTCTTTTGAGTAAAGACGACAAGGCTCCATGTTTCCTTGAAGTACATATTTATCCCCAAGTTTCTCTTTTGCCATTGCCATTGGAGTTCCCCAATCAACACCAAATACATCAAAGTTTCCATAAACCAAACCTTGCTCTATAAAAGATGCTACACCTTTAGGAAACATAATAATAGGAGTATCTGGATATTTAGATTTAAGGTAATCAGCAATCTCTACCATATATTTCCATGAAAACTCATCATATTTACTTGGCTCAATTGCTGCTGCCCATGAATCAAAAATCTGAACAACATCAATTCCAGATTCAATCTGTTTTTCCATATAGTATTTTACAACTTGAGTTACTTCTTTTAAAATATTATGAAGGAGTTCAGGGTTTGAGTACATCATTTTTTTACAAATATTATATGTTTTTGTCCCTTGACCCTCTATCATATAGGTAGCAAGTGTCCAAGGAGCACCACAAAAACCAATGAGTGCTATATCATCCTCACGCTCATCAAGTTGAGTACGAAGCAATTTAATGGTATCGTAAACATACGTCAACTTCTCTGCTGCCTCTTTTCCACCAATAAGTCGGTCTAAATCAGCTTGAGAGGTTAAAGGGTCATTAAATTTTGGTCCAAAACCTTTGATAAACTCTAAATCCATTCCCATCTCATCAGGAATCACTAAAATATCTGAAAACAAAATAGCTGCATCAACACCCACTATATCCAATGGTTGAAGGGTTACCTCTGCTGCTTTTTCAGGAGTATGACAAAGGTTTAAAAAATTTCCTGCCT
This sequence comes from Sulfurovum sp., assembly GCA_003978395.1. Taxonomy (GTDB): domain Bacteria; phylum Campylobacterota; class Campylobacteria; order Campylobacterales; family Sulfurovaceae; genus UBA1140. The sequence continues at coordinate 14,319 of QNZV01000002.1, forward strand.
CTGCTCTTACTGCCATATATTCAGGTAAATATCGTCCTGCTTGTCTCATCATCCATACAGGAGTGTATGGGGTCTCTTTGCCTAAACAGGCATCTACGAAAATTTTGCTCATTAGTGGTCTCCTCCTTTATGTAAAAAATATAATGATATTGCCAATGCCAAAATAGAGACTGCAAAAAAGACTAAATCTAATGCTCCATTATAGCTAGTGTAAAGCACTCTTTGAAAGAAATTAACAACAAGTACCATGACAATTACTTTTCCTAATTTATCTTTCAACTCATCCAGTGACTGAATCTCTAAAATTTTTGATGCACCCTCTTTTTTAGCTACATCAATCTCTGAAATAAACAACTCATAGAGTCCAAATCCAAAAATAAACAGTACAACTGCCATAAGATATAGGTCAACTGCACCAATAAGTCCCCCTACAATCACTTCATGAAACTTTTCAGGATGCAAATGGTTTAAATAAGTTGTAAACACATTACCCACAACTCCATAAATATCAACTGAAGCTACTATAAAAAGAGTTATTCCTCCTAGCATAGAAAATAGAACAGCCAAGAGTACAAAAAATCGTGTATTCCAGAGTAAGCTTTCAAATATACGTTCAACAAACTTCATTTTAATCCTCTAACTTTATCCATTTTTGAGCAATACGCACAGCATTAGTAGCTGCCCCTACTCTCACTTGGTCTGCAACACCCCACAAATGAAGAATATTTGAAGCATAAATATCTTTTCTCACTCTTCCAACATAAGTTTCATCAGTATTTGTTGAGGTCATTGGCATTGGGTATTCATTGTTATCAAGGTCATCAACAAGAGTAACATTCTCAAATTTACCAAGAACTTTACGTGCCTGTTCAACAGAAACATCTACACCCTCTTCAAAAGTGATGGTAATGGATTCTGAGTGAGAACGAAGTACAGGTACACGAACACAAGTAGCACTTACAGCAAAATCTGAATGCATAATTTTATTGGTCTCTAGTACCATTTTCATCTCTTCTTTGGTATAACCATTCTCTTGGGGAGTATCAATATGAGGAATAACATTCAATGCAATTTGATGTGCAAATGCTTCCACTTTTGTCTCATCTAACTTAAAAGAGAAGAAATCTTGCATTTGACGAACAAGCTCTTCCATTCCTGCTTTTCCTGCACCAGAGACGGCTTGATAGGTACTTACATCTACTCTTTTAATTCCATATAAATCATGAAGAGGTTTTAACAACTGTACCATCTGAATAGTTGAACAGTTTGGATTGGCAATAATACCCGTATCTTCCCACAATTCAATATCTTCAGGGTTAACTTCAGGAACAACCAACGGCACTGCATCCATCATTCTAAAATGAGATGTATTATCAATTACAACAGCTCCACTCTCAACAGCATATTTTGCATATTTTTCAGAGATAGTTCCACCAGCAGAGAAAAAAGCAATATCAATATTACGTCCTTCAAATACACTCTCTGTTAACTCCTCAATTCGATGATTTTTTCCATTAAACTCAATCATTGAACCTGCTGAATTTGCACTAGCCAAGGGCAACAAATTACCAACAGGAAATTTAACCTCTTCTAATACTCTAAAAAGCTCTTCACCCACAGCTCCACTTGCACCTATAACAGCTATATTATACTGTTTCACATTTATCCTTTAATATTAAAATAAGTTCACATATTTTAACTTTTATTCTTTAATGTTATTTTAACGAAATGGCTGTGAGGATTGGCTTTTTTAAAAAGATTTAAAAGGTTTAAAAGAGGAGTGGTATGAATTGTTTCAACCTTTAAAACAATTCATACCAAAAATAAAAGAGTTATGAACATTCAAAAGAGTCTGTCTCTTGATGATAAACAACTTCTTTATCATTTTCACAAAAGTACTCAGAAGTAGGAAGAGTAGTTTTTTTAGTAATCGGAGTTTCTTCATCCTCTTCAAGTGTAGCAAAAGGCATAATATACTTTTCATGAGGAAGAATAATAGTATCAATCTTGTTATCATCTTTCTTTTGAATAACTATAAAAAGATTTGTCTTTTTTTCTATAGTTTTAACTTTTCTACCAGAGTCATTAGACAAATTTGATAGGTCAATAATGCAAACCCCATTTTTACAAGTCATACTTGTTCCTGCAGATAGATTCATAGTAAGAAATAATATTGTTGATGTCAAAATAGCTGTTTTCATTAGACTTTCTCTCCTTAATGTAATGTTTTCTATATCAATTATGACAAATTTTGCAAGAAAAAACAATATTTTTTAAGAGAAATTTAAAGGTAATCACGAAAAAGTCACATTTATAAGAGTTTATAAAGATAAATATAACAAAAAAAAGTATCTAATGATTTTGGTAATATTCATTGTGTTTCATACTGTTTTTTTACTTTAAAAATTATTACTTATTTTAAAGTAAAAAACCTTGATTATAGTATAAAATAGTGAATAGATTGTGGGCAGAGTTGCCCACAATGAAATTTTTTATATTAAATATTATCCAAAATATCATCATTTACAATATCTGGCTTATCAATTTCCTCTTTTGGACATTTTGCCATGCTCACAACAATATCTTTTTTATCAACATTAACCACTTTTACACCCGAAGTATTTCGCCCTGCTTTTCGTATGGTTTGCATATCAACACGAATCATCTTACCAATAGAAGTAAGACACATCATATCTTTGTCCTCTTCGACAAGTACTACTCCAACAACATCGCCTGTTTTAGCAGAGAGTTTCATGCTTATCACTCCTTTACCTGCTCGACTCTGCTCTCGATACTCTGAAGCAGTGGTACGCTTACCAATACCTTTTTCACTCAACATTAAGAGTTCATTGTTTTCATCTCCAATTGTCGTTGCTCCACATACAAAGTCATCTTCTATTTTAAATTTAATTCCAGTAACTCCACGTGCAACTCTACCAATCTCTCTTGCATCTTCAACTTTAAATCGGATACATTGACCTTTTTTAGTTGTTAAAAATAACCATTTTGTATCAGGCATTACAATTTTTGCAGTAACAATTGCATCATCATCATCTAAATTAATAGCTCTTACACCATTGGTTCGAATATTTGAATACTCTTTTAAATTCGTACGCTTCACAATACCTTTTTTAGTAAAGAAGACCAATCCTTTGTCTTCATTAAAGTCAGTCGTAGGAATAATAGACATAATCTTCTCATCTTGTTTAAGATTAATCAAGTTTACAACAGCTTTACCTTTGGCAGTTCGGCTTCCCTCTGGGATTCTATAGACTTTTAACCAGTAGAGTTGACCCATATCTGTAACAAACATTAATGTATCATGAGTAGAAGAGATAAAGAACTGCTCTATAAAATCATCATCATGGGTGGTAACAGCAATTTTTCCTTTACCTCCACGTTTCTGCTTCTCATACTGTTTAACGGCTACACGTTTAATGTAACCTCTATGAGTAATGGTAACAACCATTGGTTCATTTGGAATTAAATCTTCAATATCTATATCATCATAATCATCAACTATCTCTGTACGACGCTCTGCTTTAAAGTTTTCAGCAATCTCTTTAAGTTCATCAGCAATGATTCCATTAAGAACCTCTTCACTCTTTAAAATAGACTGTAAATAGTCAATAAGTTTATAAAGTTCATTTAACTCATTCTCAATTTTTTCAACTTCAAGACCCGTCAATCTTCTTAGTTTCATCTCTAAAATAGCATGTGATTGAATCTCTGAAAGAGAGAAACCTTCCATCAATGAAAGTTTAGCTGTTTCAGTATCTTCACTCTCACGAATAATTCTAATTACTGCATCAATATTATCAACAGCAATTTTAAGCCCCTCTAAAATATGTGCTCTTGCTTTTGCTTTTTCAAGTTCAAAAATAGTTCTTCTAATAATTACTGTTTTTCTATGCTTTAAAAAGAGGTCAAGCAACTCACGCAATTTAAATACTTTTGGCTCTTTGTTGGTAATTGCCAACATAATAATTCCAAAAGTAGTCTGCATACTGGTTTGTTTAAAGAGATTGTTCAAAATAATATCACTCATGGCATCACGCTTAAGCTCAATAACAATTCGCATACCATCACGGTCAGACTCATCTCTAATTTCAGAAATACCTTCTATCTGCTTATCACGTACCAAATGGGCAATATTTTCAATAAGACGAGATTTATTAACTTGATAAGGAAGTTCATCTACAACAATAACTTCCCTGTTTTTTTTCTCTTCTATGTGTGTTTTTGCACGTACTTTAATTCGTCCACGCCCTGTAGTATAGGCATCTGTAATACCTTTTTTACCAAAGATAATTCCACCTGTTGGAAAATCTGGTCCTTTAACAATAGATAGAAGTTCAGAGTCTTCACAGTCAGGATTATCAAGAATATGTAATAGTGCTTCCATTAGTTCATCCATACGATGAGGAGGAATATTTGTAGCCATACCAACAGCAATACCACTTGAACCATTTAAAAGTAAGTTAGGAATACGTGAAGGCAAAACATCTGGCTCTTTCATAGAGTCATCATAGTTTGCTGTAAAGTCAACCGTATCTTTATCTAAATCACGAAGAAGATCTTCTGAAATTTTTGTCATACGTGCTTCGGTATTATGATTAATCAATCCATTGGCTACAAAAGAGTGACAATCGCTATCTACACGAATAGAGTAAACCACCTCTTTTATTCCTGTTTTTACACAAGAGTCAACAGAAGCATAATAGTAGTTATTATCTACAAAAGATAAAAACTCTTGTTGTAAAGATACCATCTTAATTTCACTTAAAATTTTCTCTAAATTTCTATCTATTCTATTATATCTATCAATGTTATGTCTCTTAATATAAGAGCTATCAACCAAACCTCTGATATAGTCACTCAGATAAGGAATATAATCTTTCCCTAAAGAACCAGAATGCTCCTCTCTTCGTAAAAGTTCCTCTTCTACTATTTTCCCAAAATCGGCTCTTTTTTGACTTGCAAAGTTTATAGTTTCATAAAATTTATGAATATTTTTGAAACCACTCAAGAAAACTTTTCGTTCTTCTCCTTTTTTAACCTTTCCAATCTTTCCAATAATCCCAAACTCTAAAAGAAGAATTTGAATATCCTCTGCTAACCCTTGACTTATAGTAGAATATTGAACAGTAAGTGAATTTTTTTCCAATTTAGAAAAACTTCCATCACCTTCAAATAGATATTGTAAAAATATCTTTTGAGCCTCTTGTGGCATAGCAAAGATAAAACTAGGAACTCTTTTATCTTTTGATTTTAAACCTTGCATCTGTAGATAAATATCAGATTTAATAATTACATCTCTATCTTTAGAGTGGTCTAAATGAACATCAAACTCATAAATGGTTTTTCCTGAAGGGAGTTCTCTTTGATTAAGATAGAAGCTTTCTCCAAATTCACTCTTCCAAGCATCTATAAAATTGTCAAAATAGTTTTTATCTGTATTGCTAAAACCTATTCTGTCTGAACTCATAAAACCTTCTGAAACCAAACAACCTGTAATAATTGCTAAGTTTTTTTCACTTTGTGTAAGTTTTTTAGTATAAAGAGATTTTTCACTTCGGTCAATAACTATCTTATCTTCTAAACCAATATGCTCTAAACGTTTCCAATCATAAATTGGTCTTCCACTGTTATCTGTGGTAAGTGTCAAAACCAAGTGGTTAGCACTACCACTAATCGTAAACCCCTCTTTTGTTTTGAGTTTATAAGTATCATGGATACCAGAATTAAATAACTTTGAAGCAGTATGTTCTCTTTTAGCCATAGAGAGAACTTTTATATCTAAATCGTTATCACTATTAAGTAAAGTCTCTTCAACTAACTCTTCAATTTTAATTAAACCTCTATCCGTTTTTACCCTTGTATCTCCTGTAACACAATACCTCATTGCTGCTGCATTATCGCCATCAACTGAACCAAAGTTACCTTGACCATCAATTAATGGAGCACGTAAAGAGAAATCTTGTGCCATACGAACCAATGCATCATAAACAGAGTTGTCACCATGTGGGTGATACTTACCAATAACATCCCCAACAATTCTTGCCGACTTTTTATAAGGACTTCTATGAGAAAGATTCAACTCATTCATTGCAAAAAGAATTCTTCGATGTACAGGTTTTAAACCATCTCTAGCATCGGGTAAAGCCCGACCTACAATAACAGACATAGAGTAATCTAAATAAGATGTTCTCATACTCTCTTCTATTTTTACCTCTTTTATGTCTTGGTTCGCGTTAGATAAATCGCTCATGAAACCCCTTTATTATATAAATATTCTTTGGTACAAATTAACATGTATTATAACTAAAAAGCTCTTAAAATTATTATTTTTTATTAGATTCGCTCTTTAACATAAACTCTTTTACTCTGTCATCATTCCATAAGGTCGAGCAAGCTTTTGAGTAAGTTGATGCAAACTAACAGAACGTCCCTCACGGATAAACTCACGACCATCAAGAAAGACAATCATTGTAGGTACAGAGAAGACTTGAAAATGAACTGAAATTTCAGAATTTTCATGTGCATCCAAATAAATCTGTTTTACTTTGGGAAACTCTTTATCAAAAAGCTCTTTAAATTTTGGTCTTAATGCATGGCAAACATTACAATTTTCTCCTGAAAAATAGAGTAATACTCCAATCTCTTCTCTTATACTCTTTTGTAACTCTTCTAAACTCATCTTTTTCCTTTTTTCTTAATATTTTCTACGAACTACTTCTATATCGTCTTGAATCTGTTCTTTTAGAGACTCTAAACTATTAAATTTTCTGTTCTCGCGAATAAATGCTATAAACTCAATCTCAATAAAACCTCTAACTATACCAATATCTCTATCCAAAACATAACTCTCTATTGCAAATGAACCATCAGTTGTAACTCTATGACCTAAAAATGTTACACTTTTTAACCACACTCCATCAATTTTTGTTTTTGACGCATAAACTCCACTCTTTGGCAAATGATAATCATAAACTTTTAAATTCAATGTAGGAACAAGCTCTTTTTTTCCTAAACCCTGCCCTTTTATGATCTTGCCAACTATTTTAAAATGACGACCCAAAAGCTCTTTTGCTATTGTTATCTCTCCCTTGGTTAAATACTCTTTAATTGTTTGAGTATGTATCGAGATACTCCTCTCTTTTACCTCATCTACGACAATAAGTTCTCCATTAAAAAGCTCTTTTAATAGTTTTACATTGCCCTCTTTTCTATATCCAAAAGCAAAATCATAACCAACGACTATCTTTTTAAGTTTTGGAAAATCTTTTTGCAGTCTACTCACAAACTCTTTTGCCGTTAACTCTTTTATTTTTTCAAAATGATAAAAAAAACAAAACTGCTTAATATATAATGAACGTCTATAACCTGCTGTTACAGTTCCACTGTTTCGTTCAATAATAACAACAGCTTCTACTTGCTCAATAAGAGTTTGATGCCCCTTGTGAATACCATCAAATGAACCTATGGCAATGGACTCTATACGGTTTGTTAACTGCATGTTTTTCTAAAATAATAAATATATTCAATATTTCCAGACTTTCCAGCTAATTTAGAGGTCGTAGTATAACCACACTCCCACCCTAACTCTTTGCTTTTAAGTTCAAACCTCTTTTTTGCGTTCTCAATAGCATTTTTATCTATCACAACCCCTCTACTATCACGTTTTACATTTCGCCCTACTTCAAACTGTGGTTTAAAGAGCAAAATCATCTCATTTTTTGCCAATCTATCAATATCCTCCATAATCTGCAAAATAGAGATAAAAGAGACATCACAAGTTACTATATCAAACTCGTTATCTGAGTTAAACACTCTAATATCCGTCTCTTCAAAAATTTTAACTTGTGGATTATCTCTAAGTGAATGATGAAGTTGATTTGAACCTACATCAACAGCAGTTACAGATAGTACTTCATTTTCAAGAAGTATCTGCACAAACCCACCTGTAGATGAGCCTATATCCAAAGCTCTTTTATCTTTTAGCTCTATAGGGTACTCTTCTAAAAACAGTTCCAACTTTTTGGAAGCACGGCTGACATAAAATTTCTCACTGTCTATATCTATATTAGAGCTATTATCACATTTAGTTGAGGGTTTTGCTATTTTCCCATCTACAAAAACTTTACCTCTTTTTATTGCATCTATGGCACGGTTTCGGCTCTCGAAATAGTTATTTTCTACTAGGTATTTGTCAAGGCGTTGCATTTATGGTTACTCTCCATGGAAGTTTTTGCATTTTAGATATGGATACAACTTTAACAGAATTTGAAATGTTTTTTAGTCTCTGTTTGAGTTTCATTTGTAATTGAGATAAATCCCATTTTGATTGTTCAACTTTAGTACTTAGTGGTGGCTTTTCAATATGTAAAACTACTGTTAATTGTTCTTTCTCTAAAAAGAGTTTAGCAATATTTTTCTCATCTATAT
>QNZV01000093.1 GCA_003978395.1 Sulfurovum sp.
CCCCCTACTCGCATAGGAGACTTAATCTTACTATTTCTCTCTTTGATAGATATAGAAGTATTGGTCAAGTGTATTTCACCCAATTTCAAAGAGTTCATTAGCATATATTGAGCCAATCGCTTCTCATTTTCAGGATTTAAAGCAACAAATTTAGCATGAATTTCATTATCTATATAGGCTATTTTAAAATTCATAGACTTAAACACTTTTCCATTAGGGTGTCTATAACCCTCATGCTCTTTGTCATCTAGGGCTGTATAGATGTAGGATTGAAAGAGCTTTGCTAGAACTCTTCGGATGGGGAGGTTTTTGGTGGGTAATTTAGTTTTTATTATTAACATGTGTGAATTATATCACTAAAATTTGACAGAAAATGTCTATTTAATAGATTTTTTGCTGAATTAACAATTTTATAAATAAAGAGTATAATTTCAAAAATAAAACAAGGAATATTAATGATAAACGCACTTCGTGGTATGAAAGACTTAACTTTAGAGGAGAGCGAACGATTTGTGCATATCGTTACAACTGCTATAACTATTGCAAAAAGATATGGATATGGATATATAGAAACCCCTATTTTAGAAGAGACAAAGCTCTTTAAACGTTCCGTTGGCGAAAGCTCTGATATTGTAGGCAAAGAGATGTATCAATTTCAAGATAAAGGTGGTAATGATGTATGTATGCGTCCAGAGGGAACAGCAGGAGTGGTTAGAGCATTTGTTCAAGCCAAATTTGACCGTCAACAGTCTGCTAAATTTAAATTTTACTACTACGGAGCTATGTTTAGATATGAACGACCACAAAAAGGTCGATTAAGAGAGTTTCATCAGTTTGGATGTGAAAGTTTTGGAGAAGCTTCGGTTTATGAAGATTTTACCATTATTCAGATGATAGGCGATATTTTTAAAGCTCTTGGAATTGGGTATAAATTACAGATAAATTCACTAGGTTGCCCAGAGTGTATGCCTCAATATAGAGAGCGTCTTATTAACTTTTTGACAGAGTGCCAAGAGGAACTTTGTGAAGATTGTAACCGAAGAGTTACGACCAATCCTATCCGTGTACTTGATTGTAAAAATGAAAAGTGTCAATCCCTTTTAGTTAATTCTCCAAAGCTTATTAAAAATCTTTGTGATAATTGCGATAGCGATTTCAAGAAGCTTGTTAGATTACTTGAAAGTGAAAATATAGAGTATCAGATAGATACAAACTTGGTTCGTGGTCTTGACTACTACAACAAAACAGCCTTTGAGTTTGTAAGTGACAATATCGGTTCACAATCTGCTATTGCAGGTGGTGGACGTTATGATAAATTGGTAGAGTTTTTAGATGGAAAACCTACCCCTGCTGTAGGGTTTGCATTGGGTATTGAGCGTATTATGGAGTTGGTTCAGATGCCTACTAAAGAGCGAGAAGGATACTATCTAGGAGCAATGGATGAAGAGGCGATAGATACTCTGTTTCCATTGGCATCAAAAAAGAGAAAAACCGATAAAGTAACTCTTGAATATAGCCCTAAAAAGCTAAAAGCACACCTAAAAGGTGCAGACAAAGTAAATGCTAGATACTGTGCTGTTATTGGAGAAGATGAGCTAAACAACGGTACAATTTGGATTAAAGATTTAGTAAAAAAAGAGGAAACAACCATTTCTATTGATAAATTTTAGGAGATAAGATGAAATTAGGTGTAAATATAGACCATATTGCAGTGCTACGAGAGGCTCGTCAAATTAATGACCCAAATCCACTGGATGCATTGGGGATTGTAAAAAGAGCAGGTGCAGACCAGATAACTATCCACCTACGAGAAGATAGAAGACATATCCAAGATACTGATGCATACAGTATTATATACCTATCTACTCTACCTGTAAATTTAGAGTGTTCTATTGATTCAGAGATGATTAGAATAGCTTGTGAATTACGACCTCATCGTGTTACCCTTGTGCCTGAAAAACGTGAAGAGATCACAACAGAGGGTGGGCTTGATTTGGTCTCGAATAATATTCGATTAAAGAGAGCTATTGAGACACTACAACGGTTTGAGATAGAAGTATCTCTATTTATAGACCCTACTTCAGAAAATATTGAAACCTCAAAAGATTTAGGTGTAGAGTGGATAGAGTTTCATACAGGGAAATATGCCAATATCTATGCCATGATGTATGCAAACCTATCAAATACACATCATCATATCAAGAGATTGGAGCTTCCAAGAAAAGAGCTTACGAGAATGCTTGAAGAGGAGATTACAAACCTCCGTCTCTTAAGCTCTGATGCTGTAAAGATGGATTTAAAAGTCGCTGCTGGTCATGGATTAAACTATGAAAATGTAAAAGCTATTGTAGATATAGAGAATATAGAAGAGCTAAACATTGGTCAAAGTATTATTGCACGGTCAATATTTACAGGTTTAGAACAGGCTATTTTAGATTTAAAATCCCTACTTATCCGTTGAAAAGTCTATAAAAATATGCCAAAACGAAAAAAAGTAGCAATTAGTATCGGCGATTTAAATGGTATTGGTATTCAACTTGCACTAGAGAACCACAACAGCATTAAAAAAATTGTTGACCCTATCTACTGTATTGATAAAGAGATGCTAAATCAAGCATCTAAACTCTTAAAAATATCTATTCCAAAAGAGTTTGTAACAGTTGAATCTGTTAGTTCACATTTTATGATAGAACCTGCAAAAGTAACCAAAGAGAGTGGAAAGTACTCGTTTAGCTCTTTTGAAAAGGCTATCATGTTAACAAAAAGCAAAAAGGTAGAGGGAATTGTAACTCTACCTATTCACAAAAAAGCATGGGAACTTGGAGGGATAAAGTACAAAGGTCATACCGATGCTTTACGTGATTTATTTATGGCAGATGCCATTATGATGTTGGGTTCTCCTGCTATGTATGTGGCTCTGTATACCGAACATATTCCACTACAGCAAGTCTCTAAAGAGGTTCAAAATATAGAAAAACTAACCTCTTTTTTAGTAGATTTTTACAATGCAATAGAAGATGATTTAAGAGAAGATGAAAAGATAGCTCTATTGGGATTAAACCCCCATGCAGGAGATGATGGAGTATTAGGAGATGAAGAGAGAAGTATTGTAGAAGCTACAAACATAGCTCATACCATAATAAACCGAGAAATCTATACCCAACCTCTCGTTCCCGATGTAGCATTTACCCCAAACTCTCGTAAAAACTATAGATATTTTGTCGCCATGTACCACGACCAAGGGTTAGCACCACTCAAAGCCCTCTATTTTGATGAGGGAATAAATGTATCGTTAAATCTACCCATCAAAAGAAGCTCTGTAGACCACGGAACAGCTTTTGACATTGCCTATAAAGGGGTAAAACTGAATAATCTTAGTTATTTGAATGCTGTTCGTTATTTTGAAACTACTTGATTCCGTCCATTACCTTTGGCTTCATACAATGCCTCATCAGCACGTTCTAGAAGTATCATATGTGTATCACCATCTCTAAATTCGGTAACTCCAAAACTACAAGTCACTTTTTTTACATGTACAAATGGATGCTCTTCAATATTTCTTCTTAAACGTGAGGCCAATTGAGAAGCATCTAGGAGAGAAGCAACCTGTAAGACAATAATAAACTCTTCTCCACCCCATCGAACAAATATATCATCATCTCGTAAAAGATTTTTAATCATATGAGTTAGCTCAACTAAAACACTGTCTCCAATATTATGTCCATAGGTATCATTAATATTTTTAAAATGGTCAATATCAAAAAGTATAATAGCAAAATCTTTATCATAGCGATTAGCATTATATATAAAATCAGGAAAAAGCATATTTAGCTTTACACGGTTATAAATACCTGTTAAAGCATCATGCTCAGCAAGTTGTATAACCTTTTTTGTCTCTCCTACTATTTTAGTTATATTATGAAAGAGTAGTAAATATTCTGCAGAAGATGCTATCTTGCTAACTTTAATATGAAAATAGTAAAACTCTTTATCCTCTTGGTTTAAAAGCTTTACTCGAATACTATCATCTTTATTATTTGCTATTTTTTGTAGCCAATTTTTTCCTAAACTATGCTTTCCTAAACAGCCCTCTTCTTCAATAAAAAGAGAAGCTACAGAGAAATAAGAGGTATTGAAATCAGAAATATTAGATGAACCAAAAAAAGATAGACCTTTTTTATTGATATTTACAACTTTTTTAGAATTTGTAATAATCGAAATATTATCCATAGAATCTAAAAAAGAGTTTACAAAGATATTATACCTTTTAGAAAAATATCTCATTATAAGAATAGAAAAAATAAAAATGATAAAACTAGAGACTATAAAATATTCATTCATACTATAAAATTAGGTCGAAAGCTCTTTAATCATTTTCTTAGACTCTTCTAGTGAGTTATCCAGTTCAAAAGCACGCTTGTAAAACTTTACTGCTTCATCTTTTTGACCCATATCATACAGGGTGTTCGCAAAGTTATAACAGTGAGGAGCAGATTTCTTATTTAAATCAATAGCTATCCTATGATGATGAATTGACTGTTCATTTTCATCTAATTTATGTAATATATTTGCTAAAAGCACATGGGCTACATCTTGATAAGGATTCAACTCTATAAGGTGTAAATAGGTCTCTTTTGCCTCGGATAATCGTTCTAAGTTCATTAGAACAAAACCATATTTTAATAATATTTCTTGATTATCTGGTTCTAATATCAATGCACTAGAGAGAGCTTTATCTGCTTCTAAATAATCTTCTTTTTCAATGGAATCATCTGCCATTGTATTTAATTGTTGAAGACGTGACAGTTGTACGGCTGGTGTAGAGAATGTTTTGTTCATCTCTGTAACACCTCCTATCTGTTCATTTTCATTTTGGGCTTCAAAGTCTACACCACGTTTTGGGTAAGAGTTGGAAAATAATTGTTTAAAAAATAGATAAAAAACAACAGCTGAAATTAAAAAAAGTAAAAATTGAAAAGTACTCATTGGGTCTCCATATTTGGTATGCACATCATAGACTATTATTGCTTAGAGAGTGCTATATTCTTAACTTTAGATATTAATTTGAGCTGATAAATTAGCAAGAGCTATCTCTAAATCTTCTCGACTAGGATATAAAAAAGAGTGTTTCTCCTCTTCTCCTATACGAATAAATATTCCATATCCATCTATCTCCACTCGTCCTTTTGCTTCTATATCTATCCACTCAAGACTCATCTCTGCCACCTCATTTTTATAGCCTGTTTTAACCAAAACAGCAGGGTAGAGTTGCGTAATATCTTTGAGATTAAAGGTTTTATTGTTGATTGTTAATTTTTTCATAATACGATTATAGTATAATCCTTTAAAATTTAGGAGAAATAACCAAATGAATTTAAATGCACAGATAAAATCAGATATAAAAGATGCAATGAGAGCCAAAGATGTTCTAAAAAGAAACACACTAAGAAATATTCAAGTGGCTGTAAAAGATATAGAAGTAAATGAGAGACGTGAAGTAACCGATGCTGATTTAGAAAAGATTTTAGTAAAATATGCAAAACAGCGTGAAGATGCAATGGCTCAATTCAAAGATGCAGGTCGTGATGATTTAGTAGAACAAGAACTAGCAGAATTAGCAATTGTAAAAGCCTATCTACCAGAACCAATGAGTGATGAAGAGCTAGAGTCAACTCTAAAAGAGATTATTGCCCAAGTGGGTGCTACATCTATGAGGGATATGGGAAAAGTAATGGGAAAAGCAAAAGCAGTTATAGGAAGCAAAGCTGATGGTGGACGGATTAATACAATAGTTAAAAAGCTTTTAGCTTAAAAAAACGAGCTTTTAAGCTCGTCTTCCTGTATAACTGTAAAATAGAGTATTTTTTAATCGTTTAAAAACCCCCCACATACCTTTTGGTTGTATTGCAAAACATCCATGACTTCGTCCTCCTCTGTTTACATAACTTGCAGGATGAATAATAACATCCCTTCCACCTTTACGCAAAGGGTAACCTACTTTTCTATTACTCTTTTGCAAACCTTTTACGGTAAGATAACAGTAGTGTTTTTTCTTTGTTTTTCCAACATGCGAACCTATTTTAAAAAAACCATATGGAGTCATATACGAACCTCGTCTATTACTTGAACGTTTTACTTTTCCACCAATTGCACCAGAACGTTTTCCATGAGCAATTTTATGACGATAAATTTTTCCATTTTTCAAGTCAATAATATACAAACGTTTATGCCTAGCTGTTTTTGTATAATCAGCAATCGCAAGATATTTTGAAGAGAGACCTTTTTTTCTCTTGTTTTTAATATAATAAGAGAAAGCTTTACTTAATGCCCTCTTATTTATATTACTTTTTTTAGCAACTTTTTTATAAATCTGTTGAAGATGCCTCTTTGAATACCCTTTAGCTAACGCTACATCTGTAAAGATAAATGTTAACAAGAGTAATAATACCAATTTTTTCAAATTTGTCCCTTTGTAATAAAATCTTGAAATAATAGTTAAATTTTATTAAAATAAGGTGTGATGCCAATTAATGAGTTTCAATTTTCTTCTTTTCAGGTTCAATCTTTTTTAGTCGAATTTTCCCTTTAAACTTATCTCCAAAGTAGCCTTCATTTGCCATCCATTTATAAATTTCACTGGCAATTGGTCCCGATGTACTCCCTCCATGCCCTCCATGTTCTACCAATACCGTTACCACATATTTTGGATTGTCAAATGGGGCATATGTGGTTAACCATGCATGAGAACGACTAAAATAGTCCAGTTGAGACTCACGCATTCTTTTCTTTTCACCTTGAGGAATAGAGACAACCTGAGAAGTTCCTGTTTTTCCTGCAACAACAATAGGAAGATGAGACATGGTTCGTCGTGCTGTTCCTCGGGGATGATTACACACATCATACATACCCAAACGTATGGTATTAAGATTCTTATGGTTAACTTCAAATAGTCGATACTCAGGCTCCACAACTTTATCAACAATTTTATGTACAAAGTGAGGTGTAGGTAATTTTTCAGTCGCTAAAAAAGCTGTATAACGTGCGATTTGTAACGGTGTTGCCAAGTTATATCCCTGTCCAATAGCAGAGATAACTGTCTCTCCTCGATACCATGGCTGATTAAACCGTTTTTTCTTCCATTCTTTATTTGGAACAATACCCTTACTTTCACGAGGTAAATCTACGCCTGTTTTTTCCCCTAAGCCCAATTTATGAAGTCCTTTAGACATCGCATTTATCCCTGTTTTAAGACTCTTGTTGTAAAAGTAAACATCACAACTTTCACGTATTGCTTGTCGTAAACCAACCTGTCCATGTCCATATTTTGACCAACATCTAAATTTATGTTTGCTTTTTCCCATGGTAATGTACCCTTTACAGTACTCTGATTGCTCCAGAGACGTACCTGCATTGGCAAAAGCAAGTGCCATACCCATTTTAATACCCGAACCAGGGGGATAAGCTCCTGAAACAATTTTATTGGTAAAGGGATGGTTAAAATCATTGATTAAAGCTCTCCAATCCTTTCCAGAGATACCACCCACAAAAAGATTAGGGTCATAAGATGGATAGGAGACCCCTGCTAAAATATCTCCATTGACATTCATAACTACAGCCACACCTGCTTGACCGACAAAAAGTTCATTGATTCTTTTTTGTAGACCCAAATCAATGTTCAAAATTAAATTTTGATCTTCAAGAGGTGCTTTTTTCTTTATCTCAGCAACCTCTTTATTTCTAGCACTTACTTTAACCATACGATAACCCAGTTGACCTTGAAGCACTTTATTGTACTGTCGTTCTAATCCTGTTTTACCAATAACCCCAACTGTTTCAACAACACCTATTCGTGTACCATTATCCTTTTGTTCAATGGCATTATCTTTTCGGTCTTTAGCATTTTGTTTTTTATTAGAGCGTCCAACATAACCTACAATATGCGTTGCCATAGAACCAGCAGGATACATTCTTTTAGTTTCTGATTCAATTTTCATTAATTTATTAATACTTAATTTTGGATAAGCACCAATCATCTCATCATAAACAATGAAATCAACGATAGGAATAAATCTATGATTATATACAGAATTTTTACTAATATATTTTAATAATAACTTATCTCGATTTAGATTAGGAAACTCTTTTACAATACTATCTATTGTCTTCTCTAATGTATCTTTTACATAACGTTTTAATAATTTCGTCTGATTTATATCTGGAAATCTTTTAGTAAAATAGAGAAGTCTTTTTCCAACTTCTCGTTGATTATGTTTCATTACTTTTTCGAGTTTTGTCTTATTAATATCAGGAAACTCTTCAATAATATATTTTTGAGTTTTTTTATATTTTTCATTTCTATGTTTTGAAAGATTGGGTGCAAGTTTAATAGAAAAACCAATATCATTAACAGCTAAAAGCTTTCCATTCCTATCTAAAATCTCCCCACGAACAGGTTTTATAAAATATTTTCTTTCAATATTCATCTGTGCTAGATGTTCATAATAGTAGTTAGATTTTACACTAATTTGATAAATTTTAGAGACAAGCATAATCCAAAATAGTGCAAAAATAACAAAAATTATCCCAAATCTCATAAAAAGACTCCTATTAATATATCAATAACAATATAATAAATCAACAACATATCTCCTATAACACTTGAAGTATTAAAAATTATATCATATAAAAAAAGACCTATATAATAGGAAAAATCAATAAGAATTATAAGAGTAAAAAGTAAACAGACACGACAACGAATCAGAAGATTTAAACTTGAATAGACAAGGGAGTAAACCATTATAATTATAAAAAAAGAGAGAAGAATGGGTAACGATGAGTTTAACTCTAAATTTAACAGATAGAAAAATCCCACCCAAGGATATAGTAAATTTTTACCTATATTTGAAATTATAATATAACCAACCAATCCAATCAATGGAGGCAACATGGTATAAATAGAGACTAAAAAAGGATAAAAAAGTACAATAGAGACCAAAAGTATTTTTTGTAAAAGAGATAGTTTCTCTTTATCTATATCAATATAATGTTTCATTGTTAATCATCCTAGTGTTGTGCTAATTTATAAACCAAAGAGATTTCGTTACAGATAGGAAAATGTATACATTTTATACAATCTGCCCATATTTTATGCTCAGGAATACTCTCTTTAGAAATCTCTACAAAATTCATTTTTATAAAAAAATCAGGTAAATAGGTCAATACTAAAACTTCTTCACTCACATTTAATTCTCTTGCTTCTTCTAAAGCAAACTCCACTATTTTTTTACCAATATTTTGACCTCGATAATTATTTAGAACAATAAGCGAACGAATCTCAGCTAAACGTGATGAGTGAATATGTAACGCTACATAACCTACCAACTTATTTTCTATTTTTGCTAAAACATAAGAGCGTATATTTGTTGCTACCTCATCACTATTTCTCTCTAAAATAACACCATCTTTTACTTCAGCAAGAACCATCTCTTGCATAGCAGGAATGTCTGAAAGGGTTGCTTTGACTAATTTAACCACTCAGAAACCCCAAAAATATGTTCAAATATTTTCTGATGTACTCTATCATATCCAATTCGTTTTGAGTTAGAAATTGTAATACAACCTGGAAATGCTTTTTTAAGTGCTGTCTTCTCTTTTTGATTAAGTTTATCTATTTTGGTAAAAACATCTAAATATAACTGGTCTCCACGAATAAACTCTTTTACATACTTATTTACATCTTTATCTATTTGTGCATTTGGATGTCGTGCATCACGTAGATGAATAAAAACCCGAATCGAGACACGATGTTTAATAAACTCTACCAAATTTTTCTGCCATGCTCCTTTTAAATCTTTGGAGACTTTGGCATAACCAAAACCTGGCAAATCTACAAAACGTATATTCCAATCTTTTTCATCATAGATATATCGAATATCAAAGAAATTAATTAATTGAGTCTTACCTGGGGTAGCTGAAGACTTTGCTAAATTTTTTCGTGAAGTAAGCCCATTGATACTAGAGCTTTTCCCTACATTTGAACGTCCTAAAAAGACTACTTCACTCACTGTATCATCTACACTATCGCCTAAAGCTTGTGCCGATTTTATAAATGATGCGTCAACCAATCTTGGTGTTGCCATTATTTTCTATCCTCTATTTCAAATCTAAAATGTATAGGTTTTTTCTTTTTACCTTTTATATCTGCTAAACCAGTTTTCAAGTCTAATTCAATTGTTTCAGCTTTTATGGTTCTATTATTGGTATTGTCTACTAACACAACATCTCCGTGAAAAAAGTATTTTGAACTGTTTGGAGAGTAGACAACTCTACCTGTTTGACCTGTATAATGTATTCCATTTTCAGTTAAATCAAACTTAACTTTTCCTTTAGCCTCATATTTTACTGCTTTTTTCTTTTTATTAAAATAGACTGTAATTTTTGATGACTTAAACTCATTTCTTCCCTGCTTAATCTCTGCGTTACCCTCAAAAAATGCTACTTGATTAATATTATTTGCGTAAAAATGGTCAGCTTTAATATCAACAACATCTGCTCTAAGAAGTAAACTAGAGAAGAGAATATAAAATATAAATGATTTTTTCATAAATAAACCTAATTTTTAAATGTCATTATAGCGTCTTTAAAAAAAATGAGAAAGCATTTAAAGCCTAAATAGTTAGAAATTTAAGCTATTTATCTATTTTTCTATTACAATGCTCTTATTTGAAGATGCTATAATTCCAACAATAAAATAAGGATTATACATTTATGAGAAAACACTACTCTTCTATTATCTCCAGTGGCTTTGGCGTTTTTGCCTCTAAACCATTCCCTAAACCTATACAAAAAGTTATTAATCACGGTTATGTAAAACTTATGGGTCTTGATATGAGTGATTTCCACAACCCTAGTAGCTACCCAACTCTAAACAAACTATTTACACGAGCATTTGTAGAGCCAAAAAAGATTACAGACGATGAAACTGTTATGATTTCTCCTGTGGATGCCTTAGTTACAGACTATGGTGAAATAGTTGATGGAAAAGCCTATCAAATCAAAGGTATGGAGTACAACTTAACAGAACTTTTTGGAGAGTATCATCAAGAAGCATCAAAAGCTATTAATGGTGGTCAATTTGTAAACCTCTATCTATCGCCAAAAGATTATCACCGTTATCACACACCAGATACATTGACAATTAAATCATTGACTCATATTCCTGGAAAACTCTATCCTGTAAATTTTCCTCTATTACGAAATAAAAAGAATCTATTTATAGAGAATGAACGTGCTATTGTAGAGTGTCTCGATAGTAAAGGACGAACTTTCGTTATGGTTTTAGTTGGTGCATTAAACGTGGGAAAAATGGTCATTACTTTTGAAGATGCAATTAAAACAAATTCAGATATTAGAGAGCCACAACATTACAAATATGATAACCTAACCTTAGAAAAAGGCGAACTTTTTGGTTGGTTTGAAATGGGTTCAACCATACTGCTCTTCTCTAAAGAGGGTGCTTTTGTACCTAAATTAAATATAAATCAAAAAGTAAAATTCACAGAAACGATTGGAGAGATTAAATAATGAAGAAAGTAGTAATATTTGATATGGATGGAACATTAGTAGATAGCTCTACAACCATTGTAAATGCCATCAACCATGTGAGAGCTAAACTTAATCTTGAACCCTTAGAGACAAATTTAATTCTAGAAAAAGTAAATGACCCAGAGCTAGACCCTGCTCAATATTTTTATGAAGTCCCTGCATTTACTCCCGAGCATGAGGAGTGGTTTTCAAGCTATTATACTCAAAATCATGAAAGAGAGTTGAATCTCTATACCAATATTTTGGAACTCTTGAAAAATCTAAAAGAGAAAGGCTTCAAAATGGCTATTGCTACCAATTCTTACAGAAGTTCAACCCTTGAATCACTTTCTCACTTAAAAATTTTGGATTATTTTGAATCGTTAGCCTGTTACGATGATGTAGGCAGAGGGAAACCTGCTCCCGATATGTTAGAAAAAAACTTAAAAGATTTAAAAGCTACATCTGAAGAGGCTCTATTTATAGGAGACAGTGAACGAGATATGCTCGCTTCAAAATCGGCAAACATCGACTACATTATGATTAATTGGGGTTTCTCTGATTATAAAAATGCTATTAATAAAGTAGCTGATTTAGAAAAAGCCATTTTAGAGGCATAAAAGATGATAAATATATCCAAAGCAACAGTTACAGATATAATTTCCGTAGCCTTTATAGGTATTGGTATCTCACTTCCTGAGCCATACTATCTACCTATATTATCCATTGGTCTTTTTGCCTTTTCAGGAGCTATTACTAATCAATTGGCTATCTATATGCTCTTTAATCGTGTTCCGTTACTCTATGGTTCAGGAGTTATTGAAAACAATTTTGAAACTTTTAAGAACTCTATAAAAGAGATGATTATGAAACAATTTTTCAATCCTGAACAGCTAAAAGCGTTCTTTCAAGGTGAAAAGCAAAAAATAGACCTAGCTCCACTCGTAAATTCTGCTGACTTTTCTCCTGCTTTCAATGCTTTGAGCCAAAGTGTCATGGAGTCCAAGCTCGGAGACATGCTCAACATGTTTGGAGGAGAAAAAGCCTTAGAACCACTTAGAGAACCATTCGCAAACAAACTTAAATCTGCTGTAGTAGGAATAGTAAGTTCAGAGAGCTTCAAAGCACAAATGAACCATCACTTAGAACACTCTTCACTAAATGATGATTTAAGAGCTTCTGTAGAGAATCTGATTACCAACAGACTCAATGACTTAACTCCTCAAATGGTCAACGACTTGGTACACGAACTCATTCATAGCCATCTTGGTTGGCTTGTTGTTTGGGGTGGTATATTTGGTGGAGTTATTGGGTTAGCTTCTTCATTTATTCTCTAAATAACAACAGAGCAGTCATTTAAAGACTGCTCTATCTATTTTGTTCTAAAAATCTTACTCAATAACCAATTTTGCTTCTCTTCTCCTGTACGGACATAGTGTAAGTCATACATATTAGAAGCGATAATCTCTATCTCTTCTCTACTTTCACTATTACAAGCAAAAAGAATTTGATCACCTATCTCTAAAATTTCATTTGAAGGAAGCAAAATCTCATCTCCATTACGCTTTAAAAATAGAGGAATTGCTTTATGATAATTTTCCCAGTTTTCTAATGAACGTAAAAGAATATTAAGCTCTATCAATTCTCCATCTTCTATTGCATGATAGAGAGCATATGCTCTCTTTTCATTAATTGTTAAATGTAATAGCTGAGGATTTACTCCTAATTGAGCTTTTAAAAGATTTACCAATGATGTTCCAAATGCTTCATCTTCATAAAGAATTCTCTTTAAAAAAGAGTGCTTTAACGGTTGAGAGAGTTGAAGAGATGTTTTATTAATCAAAATTCTTTCAATCATAAAAAGCCAGTTAGCATTGGTTGCTTCAAAAATACTTACCTCTTCCATAGTATTTTCACGTGCAATTACATACAAATTAGGATTTAATTTTTTAGCTGTAATAAGTATGGAAATGTTATCTATATCATTTTCTGTTCCTGCAACTAAAACCACTGCTGATTCAATTCCTGCTTCTAGTAAAACATCTTTATCATCTGCATTAGCTCTAATAAAAGTCTCATTTCGTATCATCTCTTTAGAGCCTATACCTTTTTCATCAATAATGACATAATCCATTCCATGCTTGTCAAGTTTCTCTTTTATCACTTTTCCCAAACGCCCATAACCACAAATAATATAACGCCCTTGTGGTAGAAAACTGGCTTCATTTGCTAAATCAGAATTTTTATAAATCCAATTTTCTAAAGTGAGTATATGAGGAGCTGTTAAAGCAATATCAAAACGTTTTCCAAAAATATCAAAAGGATTTTCTACTTTGGCTATATCCGTATCTAGTAAAGATGTCATCGTATCTCGAACGGTTGCTTTGGTTATAACTTTGACATTTGGATTTAAAAAACGGGTTAGAATACTAACTCTTAAGTTTCTATCTTCTTGATAAAAATGTGCTACAACTGCTTTACAATAAGGAGAGCAAACTCCTGCATCTTCTAATGTCGTTGTAAGAAGAACATTTCCCACCATCACAGGAACACCCATAGAAGATTCATCAAGTTGAAAAAGGTTCAATCTATCAGCATCATGGTCAACAAGAACCACTTTGATTTCAGCTTTAGTTAAACGTTTAATCACTTCGGCATGAACATAATTATAACCCAAGATAATAATAAAATCAGACTTCAAATTTTGAATCTGTCGTTTAAAACGTCCCTTTATTAACTCTTGTTTTAGGGTTTCATCTGAAATAATAGAGACCAATGCACCAATAGTATAGAACCAACCAATAACTGTAAGATAGATACAAATCAGAACCCATAAACGTTGAGGATAAATAAAGTCATAAGGAGTCTCTCCAAAACCAATTGTTGAAGCAGTGTAGGAGATAAAATAGAAAGCATCAAAAAAACTTAGATGATAGACATTACCTTTATCATCTAAGCCAGGAATTAATACCATCCCTAAAATAGCAATTGCATACGTTACCACAATAACAATTAATGGTATTCGTAAGCGTTGTAAAATAATCCAAAAAGCAGCATTATCTCTCATAATGTTATCTTTTAGATTTTAGTGTTTCGCCTATATATAAAATAACCGATGTAATATTTGCCAAAAATGCACCACCAGAGAGTGAAATAATGGTTGCCATATGGCTATTTGTCATCGTTGAAGTGTACTCAACTACTGTCCAGACAACAACAGCTGAAATAAGTTGAATGTCTGCTACTAAGGAACTTGCTAACAATACAGAGCCTATTTGTGTTTTATCTCCAATCTTAAGTGCTGTTGCAATTAATGAAATGATTAATGCAGCAAAGAGTTCATAGGTACTATGCATTTCAGGATTTCCCATATCTCCATAAAAAAACCCAAAGTTGAGCGTCATTGCCAAGATAAAGAAAAAACCTGATATTACTTTTTGTAAATTCATTTTAAAATCCCTTTTTAAAAATTTACCTAATTATATCTTAAATTCTACAAATTAATCAACTTTAGAGGATTCATATGTCTATTATCCTTAGTAACTTCAAACATTAAGCTTTTATCTACTTTTCCAATAACTGAACCTTCTAAAAGTTGTTTACCCACATGAATACCTGGAGCTAAACGTGAAAGTTTTGCATATATGGTATGAATACCTCTTGCATGCTCTACAATTACAACTCGACCAAGCATTCCACCAGAGTTTTCAGAAAAAACAACCCTTCCTTTCAATACGTTTCGTACTTTTGAACCAGAGTACGGGGCTTTGAGGGTAATAGATTTATTAAAAATCTTAAACTTATAAATAGGGTCAATATATGAACCAAATTTTTTAATAAGCCTTGCACCCTTTAATGGTGAAATTGTCTTTCCTCCACTATATTTTTTAGTAACAACTGATGAGACAGAATAATGTCTGTTCTTTTTTACCTCTAAAGCTAAATCTTTACGATTTTTAGCTTCTAACCGTTTTGCCTGCAGTGCATCCTCTTTATCCTGTTTAATAATCTTAAGTTTGGCTAACTTTTGCTCCAAATTACGTCTACTCTTTTTGATGCGATTAAAACGTTTTTTATACAAAGCTTTATCTACTGCTAAACTGGCAATAAGCTTCTCTTTTTTCTCCTTTTTCTCTGTATACTCTAAACGTTCATTCCTATAAGCTTCTATAGCTACATTAATGAAATTTTCTTTCTCTTTTAAAGAGGCTTGTTTTTTATTTAAAGTTATAATTTCACGTTTTAATTTTTCGATTACAAGATTATTTTTTTTAGAATAGACTTCATACATCTCTTGCATCATAACTGAATTTTTTGTAGGATGTTTTATCTCTTCAAGAGCCAATGCCATAGAGAAATTTTTGGCAACCAATGCTACAAATTTTTCTTGTTTAGAGGTAATTGTATTATTAATTTTATCTAATTTTTTCAATAAGATTTTCTCTTCTTTTTTTAAATTATTATATTTTTTCTCATTATTTTTAATATTTTTTTCTAAAGAAGCGATCTTTTTATCTAAACTATTTTGTTCTCTCTTTGCCATTAATATATTTTTTGCAATTTTAGAAAGCTGTTTGTCCATCTTTTTATATTCTATTTTTTTTAATTTTAACTCTTTATTTTTTTGACGAATTGTATGGTCCAACGAAGCTGAAAAAAGCAAAGAGAAAGAGAGTATAAAGGCAAGAATAAGTCTCATATTACTCTGCCTTTACATTTATAACAACCAAAAATACTGCAATAAGAACAACAACAATTGAAGCAAAAAGTAAAATAAAAAAGTCTGAAAATAAAAAAACATCAGAGACATGCTCTTTTAGTATCTCCATTTGTGTATCTGAAATCCACATGTTTTGAAGGGAAACAAACATTGAAGAGGTTAGAATAGAGGATATAATAGCATCCACTACAGCCATACTAATTAATACTTTAGAACGCAAAAAAAGTGAAGCTCCAAAAATTTCCATAACTTTCATCCGTTGAGCATGCATAAAATTCCATACTTCCATCTGTTTAACAATCAAAAAGAATCCAATAACACTCATAAAGAATATAAATGTCCCAAAAGAAAATTTGATAAAGGTAAAAAGTTCATATTGAGACTTATAAGTAGAGCGAAAAGTCTCAATACGCTTAATACTTTTTGATTCTAATAAATTATCTTTTACTTTAGCCAAGGCCTTTATTCCTAAAAGATTATCAAGTTTTATCTCATAAAAATTTGGTATTGCAATGTCAAGATTTTTATTTTTAGTATTGTAAATAATATCTAATGCTTTAGGCTTAGGAAGCTCTTTGACCCCTAAAATATGATTATCTAACTCTTTAAAATCATCAATACTCATCTCATCATTTGCAACAACCATAATACTATAGTTAGAAGATAGACTCTTTTCATAACTATCTGTTGTTCGGTCAAAAACAATAAAAAATTCTAACCCAAGCAAGATTGCTACCAATGGGAAAATCAGAGAGATATGTCTTTTAATGAACTTCATAGACACTCCCTTTCTCATCAATAGTAAAGTGTCTGTATGGAATATTAAACACCATCGGTATTTTATGTGTTACAACAACCACTGTAGTATCTAACTGTTGACATGCATTTTCCATTAAATCCCAAATAACATTTGAGGAGAATTCATCAAGGTTACCTGTAGGTTCATCTGCCAAAATTAAAAAAGGATTTTTTGCTAATGCTCTTGCTACCCCTACTCTTTGTTGCTCTCCACCTGAAAGCTCCAAAGGGTATTTATTCTCTTTTCCACTAAGTTTTACATGGTGTAAAAGCCGTCGTGCTTGAGTCGATTGAACCTCTTCTGAATATCCAGAAATCCATAATGGTAAAACTACATTTTTTTCTACAGTCCACTCATTAACAAGTTTATAATCTTGAAAAACAATTCCTAAATGAGTTCTTAGCTCTTGAAGTTTTGACTTTTTAATATCAATCATATCCAATCCTCCAATAACCAACGAGCCTCCCTTTGGTTGTAAATTTCCATAAAATGATTTCAATAATGTTGATTTTCCACTACCACTAGGACCTGTTATAAATACAAAATCCCCTTTTTTTATCGTAAGTGTAGCATTTTTAATAACCTCTCCATCTTCTTCATAAGATAGTGTAAGATTTTTTGCTGTAATAACATTAGACATCTAAATACTCCATAATCTTAAGGTGAGTTTTATAGTTTGTCAAAGTTTTAACAGGGTTAGAGTGAAAATAATAAGCCCCTTTTTTATTCATAAATATAAATTTATGTTCAGGTCTATCAAAACTACCAAAAGCCAACTTAATTAAAATAGCTTCCTCTTTAATCTTAAAAATTCTTTCAAAATGAATAAAAGAGTCCACAAAAACTAAAGGTTTGGATGTTATTTTATCTAAAACTTCTTGCTTATAAGAGATATTGTTAAAAGAAAAATTAAAGTTCAATACTCTTTCTTCAGATTTTTCTAATGATTTAACATATACATCATAAATATCTTTCTCTTGCTTTAACCATCGTGCTTCATATTTACTCGTAACTTCAAGTGCTTCATTTTTTCGTACCTCTACAACTGTTTTAGAGACTTTATTTCCTAAAAATGTATCTAAAGCATACCAGAAATATTTATAACTATCCGTTCGTAGTTCTAAACGACCCTCTTTTTTTAAAACACGCATAGACTCTTGTAAAAAAGAGGAAGAGATAACACGTCTTTGTGGCTTTTTATCCCAAGGAACAGGAAAATGAACAAATATTTCAGAACATAAATTTGATGGAATCATCTCTAATAGTAGACGTGCATCATAATTTACAACCCAAATATTTTCTAAACCCAAAAGCTCAATCTGTTTCAAGACTTGCATTGCAGATGGTGTATGAATCTCTATTCCAATAAAAAGTCTATTTGGATTTTTTTGAGCTTGGTAAAGCAGATGCTTTCCTGACCCAAAGCCCACCTCTATAGAGATTGATTCAAAAGAGAACTCAATATTAGTAAAATCTTCTATATTTTTTTCATACTTATTTGAAACCAAAACTTTAGCAGGATGTACTGCAATATTTGACTGCGTTACTTCCATCTCAAATGCTTTAGAGAGATTAGCAATAGCTTGTTTCACTAAATTTACTTTCAGTGGTCGAGTTACTTTATCATATTTTAACAACCAAAGGTTCTTAGATTTGCTTGATGTTTTTGGCTTCTTTAGATGTAACAAAAATGATTCATCTTCATGATGTACACCAATAAGTTCATCATCACTGTGTCTATCCTTTGCAATAAAAAGAATTTCTGTTTGAGAATATTTCCCTTTTTGTAGCACAGAGGTCTCAAATGGTTTAACAGTTATATGTGGCATCTAATCCCTTATCTTGCTAAAATAGTAACAACTGTGCTTGGTTTTGAGATACTATCATCAAATCCAACAGCTATAATTCTGTAGGCATACGAGTTCCCTGGAGCAACATAAGTGTCTATAAATTCTGACATCATTCTATGCTTAACTGAGTCAACCCATTTCCACTGTTGACCATTAATACTCCGTTCTATCTTATACATTTTAACACGTTTATCCGAATGAGGTCTCCAAATCAATTTAATGGCTGAAGGTGATTTTTGAAAAGCTTGAAAAAAGGTTACGGAATCAAAAGGAGGTAGCGTTTTTACATCTATTACTTTTCCATGGGCTGATTCATAACCACCTCTTATAGTTGTAAAGGTATAGGTATATTGACCATTTTGATGTAATCCAGTATCAACATAATGAGAGGAGAAACGGCTAGAAACAGTACCTATTTTTACCAACTGTTTAGTTCGACTGTATACCGTTCCATCACCTTCTGTTCTGTATATATTCACTCCATCAAGTCCTTTATTGGCAAGAGATTGCCACTCAAAGGCTACAGACGTACTTCCTGCAACAGCTTTTACATTATTTAGTTTGGGTAAGCTTGAATCTAATTGATAACTTGTAAGTGCTGTGGGATTACATCCGTTCAGTAATAGTACTAAAATAAGTGTCAATGGTACTAGGGTTAATTTTTTCATTAACGTCTCCTTTATTAAACTTTTTATTAATAAACTCTTGCATATCTGCAAAGAGTGGTGCAACGAACTCCATTCGTTTATTGGTTAGTGGATGGAACATATATAGTTTATATGCGTGCAAAAATACTCTATCTATTGTATCTTTTTTGCTCTTAAACCCATATAAACTATCTCCAAGTATGTGTCGACCTAAGCTCTCTAAATGTACTCTTATTTGATGTGTTCTACCTGTAAAAAGTTTTACAGCAATAAGCTCTAGGTTTTGTTGAGAATTATGAGAACTTCCTGTCTCTACCAATTTACAAAAAGCAGATTTTGCCTCTTTCCCTCGGATGGAAACATCCATTTTTAGACGATTATTAGGATTTCTACCAATGGGCTTCTCAACAATGCCATTTGACTTTAAAGGACAATCAATAATGGCTAAGTAATATCTGCCCATACTTTTATCTTGCAACTGCTCACTCAATTTTTGATGAGCTTCATTGGTCTTGGCAATAACCAAAGCCCCTGTAGTATCTTTGTCAATTCTATGAACAATCCCATGACGCTCTTCACCTGAAATTGTTGATAAAGAGATACCTTTATAAATCAGCCAATCTACCAATGTAGCTTCTTTCACAGAGGGTGCAGGATGAACAACAAGACCAGATGGTTTATTGACTACCATCATAACCTCATCTTCATAAAGAATTTCTACATCAAAATCTATCTCTTTAGGCTCTTTTGCTATTACCTCTTTAAAGGTATAAGAGATAATCTCTCCCACAATAAGTTTTTTTCCTGTTTTTATAACTATCTTCTCATTAACTTTAACCAATCCCTCTTTTATAAGTTGTTCAACTTGATTACGGCTCTGATTTAACTGTTGAGTTAATAGCTTATCCAATCGTCCAGCGTTTGTAACCTCAAATTTTTTCCAATCCATTTTACTCTTTTACTATACAAATTTTTTATACAATTATATCTAAATCAATTATTGATTAAAAACTTAGTTTAGATATAATTATTTAAACTAACTAGGATTAATTATGAAATCTTTACTATTCTTACTAGCCCTTAGCCCTACATTACTTGTTGCAAAAACAGTTCAACCCAAAAAAGTAATGCATGCTCAAGATAGAGATTACCATGCACACTACTCTCATAGTTCAAACCATCAAAATGTCAAAGAAGAGATAATCTCTTCAAGTGCTGATGCAACAGCTCAAATCAGTGTAACGGTTACTCTTCAAATCTCTACAGATGCACTTTCAGAAGCAACATCTCAAGGAGGGGGTAGTCACAGCCATGCTCGCTTAAGCTATTTGGATAACAATCGAATTCAAATTACAGAAGATATTGCAAAAGGAGAAGGAGAACATTTGGAAACACTCTTAAATATGATGCATCTACGTCAAGATAAAAAAAGTTTAAAAAAGATACAAAATAGTTTTGATGAGTTAATATACTTAAGTCATAATGATTTTTTAGATAAATTAGAAAGCTTGATATAATCACTAGAAGTTCCACATGGCGGACAGTGAGAGATTCGAACTCTCGGTACAGTTACCCGTACGCATCCTTAGCAGGGATGTGGTTTCAGCCAGCTCACCCAACTGTCCAGTTGTTTGTGGAGTGAGATTATAGGGGAAAATAGCTTAAAGAAATATAAAATAGCACTTTTTTTTAAAAAATATTTTTGTGGGCGTTAAAACCCACAAAATAAAAATTTTATAGATTAAAGAATATACCGAGTGGTATCTTCATTATCAACAAGCTTCTCTAATTTCTCTTCAATAAGAGCTTCATCCACCACAACGCTTTGACCTTTAAACTCATCAGCATTAAACGAGATATCTTCTACTATTTTTTCCATAATAGTATGCAAACGTCTAGCACCAATATCTTCTGTTTTTTCATTTGCTACAGCAGAGTATTTTGCAATAGCACGTAAAGCTTTCTCTTCAAATACTAG
>QNZV01000126.1 GCA_003978395.1 Sulfurovum sp.
ATAATGGCAATTTTTTTATCTTCTAAAGAGGCTTGTCTCTCTTTACCCCAAAGCTGAATCTGTCTGTTGAAATACTCTTCTGTTTTTATCATGTGGAAGTGTAGCTAAATATTTATAAAGTTTGATTTTAATTGGTTTAAAAGTAAGTTTTTCTCGAAGAGGTTATGGCGCGGTGGACGAGACTCGAACTCGCGACCCCCTGCGTGACAGGCAGGTATTCTAACCAACTGAACTACCACCGCACCTATAATTGTTATGGTGGTCGCTACAAGACTCGAACTTGTGACATCTACCTTGTAAGGGTAGCGCTCTACCAACTGAGCTAAGCGACCATATTTTGAAAAGAGACTAAAATGTAAACAACTTTGGCGACCCCTAAAGGATTTGAACCTCTGTTTTTGCGATGAAAACGCAATATCCTTGGCCACTAGATGAAAGGGTCATCAGATACCTTATAAACAGTTATATTGTTACATGGTGGTCGCTACAAGACTCGAACTTGTGACATCTACCTTGTAAGGGTAGCGCTCTACCAACTGAGCTAAGCGACCAAATATTATTATAGTGGTGACCCTTCATGGATTCGAACCATGGGCCCACTCCTTAAAAGGGAGTTGCTCTACCAACTGAGCTAAAAGGTCAAATTTTTAGTGGCGCGGTGGACGAGACTCGAACTCGCGACCCCCTGCGTGACAGGCAGGTATTCTAACCAACTGAACTACCACCGCATACATAAAAACACTATAAATAAAACGAAACAAGTTTCGTGAGCTATCTGCTGAAGATAACTTTAATAATAATGGTGACCCTTCATGGATTCGAACCATGGGCCCACTCCTTAAAAGGGAGTTGCTCTACCAACTGAGCTAAAAGGTCACATTTTTTACTTAACCTTGTGATTAAGTGGACGGAATTATAGCTCATAATATTTTATATGTCAAGAGTTTTCTCTAAATTTATAAATTTTTTTTAAAAAGGGCTATTGCAGTATCTTTTGCTTGTTCTTGAACAGCCTCTCTATCTCCCTTAAAAATATGATGTTCTATAATAATTTTATTTTTATGGATAACACCAATATAGACTGTACCTACTGGTTTTTCGTCTGTTCCACCTGTTGGTCCTGCAATTCCTGAAACAGCAATAGCAGAGTCAGCTTTTGCCATCTTAATAACTCCATGTAACATCTCTTTGACACACTCTTTACTTACTGCACCATATTTTAAAAGTGTCTCTTCTTTTACTTCTAGCCATTGTGATTTTATCTCATTGGCATAGCTTATAACCGACCCATTCAGTACAGCAGATGCTCCTGAAATAGCAGTAAATGCAGAGGCAACTCTTCCCCCTGTACAGCTTTCAGCAAAAGTTATGGTTTGATTTCTCTCTTTTAATGTGTTAATTATCTCTATGGTATTTTGTTTTATGTTCTTTTTCATAGAGTAATTATACACAAAACAACTTTTAGCTATAATTCCACCAATTATTAAAGAAGGTTACTTTTATGGAATTTAAAGATACTCTATTACTCCCAAAAACTAAATTTCCAATGCGTGGAAACTTACCAAACAATGAACCAAAACGATACAAGGCTTGGTATGATGCCAACATGTATGAGCAGATGAAAACCAAGCGTGAAGGTGCAGAGATGTTTACTCTTCATGATGGCCCTCCTTATGCCAATGGGGATATTCATATTGGTCATGCTTTGAATAAAACACTTAAAGATATTATTTTAAAATACAACTACTTTCAAGGCAAATCGGTTCGTATGATTCCAGGTTGGGATTGTCATGGTTTGCCAATTGAGCAAAAAGTAGAAGAGAAGATGGGAAAAGCTAAAAAAGATACGCTCTCTACTTCTAAATTTAGAGAAATTTGTCGATTAACAGCACAAAAAGCAGTGGATGGTCAAAGAAAAGGCTTTAAACAGTTGGGAATTATGGCTGATTGGGAAAATCCATATATCACTATGGATTTCAAATTTGAAGCAAATATTTATAGAACACTTTGTGAAGTGGCAAAAAAAGGGCTTTTAGTCGAGCGTCATAAACCTATTTTTTGGTCATGGGCTGCACGAACAGCATTGGCTGATGCAGAGGTGGAGTATGCAGATAAAGAAGATTATACCATTTATGTAAATTTTGAGCTTTCTGATTTGGCAAAAGAGAAGCTTGGAATCGAAGGAAGTGCAGGGGTTGTTATCTGGACAACTACACCGTGGACACTTCCTTCTAATACAGGAATTTCACTCAATCCCGACGAGATGTATGTTCTTGGAGAGCATGGGCATATTGTGGCAGAGGCTCGTTATGATGCAATGATTGCCGAGGGTGTTGTATCGGGTTACTCTAGTCGAAAAATTTCGGCTACAGAGCTTGATGGTCTTTTGGCAATTAACCCTTTGAATGGACGAAGTTCCAAAATTGTACTTGGTGACCACGTTTTGATGGATGGTGGTACAGGGTGTGTTCATACAGCTCCAGGGCATGGAGAAGATGACTACAAAGTAGGGCTTAAAAATGGTCTTGAAGTGCTTATGCCTGTAGATGAGCGAGGATGCTTTGATGAATCTGTTGTAGGACTCAATCTGCTTCCAAATGCCCAAGAGTTTGTAGGAATGCATATTTTTAAAGCCAATGAACCTATTTTAGAGCTTCTTGGAGATTCACTTTTAAAAGTAGGGAAGTTTACTCACTCATACCCACACTGTTGGAGAACCAAGAAGCCACTTATCTATAGAGCAACAAATCAATGGTTTATCTCTGTAGATGATAAGCTTGTAGATTCAGATGAGACGTTAAGAGAGTTAGCGTTGAACTCTATTGAAGAGGTTGAATTTTATCCTAAAACTTCAAAAAATAGATTAAAACCAATGATAGAGGGTAGACCTGATTGGTGTATCTCTCGTCAAAGAGATTGGGGTGTTCCTATTGCATTCTTTAGAGTAAAAGCTACCAAAGAGGTTCTGTTTGATGACAATATCTTAAACTTTGTTGCTGATATTTTTGAAGAGAAAGGTACCGATGTTTGGTACGATATGGAGATTGCTGAACTTTTACATCCCGATTGTAAATATGGGGCTGATGAGCTTGAAAAAGTAGGGCATATCTTAGATGTGTGGTTTGATAGTGGTTCTACGTGGAATGCTGTTTTAGAGAGTGGAAATTATGATGCAGGAGAGTATCCCTCTTCGCTTTATATTGAAGGTTCTGACCAACATAGAGGATGGTTTCAAACTTCACTGTTATTAAGTTCGGCTATTCATCAAAAGTCTCCTTATAAAACATTGATTACGCATGGATTTACCGTTGACAAAAAGGGCGAAAAAATGTCTAAGTCAAAGGGTAATGTTATTGCTCCTGATAAAGTAATTAAGCAGTATGGTTCAGAGATTTTACGTCTTTGGGTTGCACTTTCTGATTATCAGTCAGACTTAAAAATTTCAGATGGAATTTTGCAACAGACAGCAGAGCAGTATCGAAAGTTACGAAATACCTTTAGATTTTTGATGGCAAACGTTGATGGTTTAGAGAAAATTGTAGAACCAAATGAATATGGAGAACTTGACCGATGGATTTTGAGCCGTGCCAAAGAGGTATTTACTTCTGTAAACAGTTCATTTGCAGAGTATGACTTCCTAAGAGGGTTTGCTACTCTAAACAACTTTGTAACGAATGAGTTAAGTGGTATCTATATGGATATTACAAAAGATAGCCTCTATTGTGATGCGAAACATTCAGCAACACGTCAATCAACTCAATCAGCAATGGTTCTTATCTCCAAAGCAATGATGGCTTTAGTTGCTCCTGTGCTTACCTATACCATTGATGAGGTTTTAGATTATGCACCTGCTATTGTAAAAGGGGATATGGAGTCTGTATTTGACTTGGTTTATCAAGAACTTCCTGATGTAGAGAAGCCTTTTGAAGATAAACTATTAATTGAAGCTAGAGGTAAATTCTCGGAATCTATTGATAAACTTAAAAAAGAGAAACTTATTAAATCTACTTTAGAGCTTGAAATTGTTGGAGATGTAAGTAACTTTGCAATTAAAGAGTCTAAAAACTTAGAAGATTGGTTTATTGTCTCTGGATTTAGAGAGGCTTCTTCGGCTGAAGAGGTGGGTTCTTTTGAGTTAGAAGGTATGAAGTTTACAGTTCATAAAGCAGAAAAAGCAAAATGTCCAAGATGTTGGAGATTTGTTTCTGAAAGTGAAGATGTGGCTTGTGAACGTTGTGCTAAAGTTGTTGAGACAATCGAGGCATAGTGATGTTTGATTTAAGTCAGCCTATACCCACAGAAGTTATTGTGGGTTCTATTTTTTTTATAATAGCCTTGGTTGGTATAGGACTTTTAGTGGTTCAATACTATAAAAAAAGAGTTTAAATTAAAAACTTGTTAAGCAGAGACTTATACCCTTTTTCTGTAGGGTAGGTCGATGAGATTTTTCCTCGTACTACAGCCTTTTTTGTCTTTGAATTGTACATGGTTGCAAGATTGTTCTTCTCAACCATATAGTAGTAGCCTCGGTCTGTTTTAAAGTACCATGAACCATCATTATAGAGGTTATTACTCTCTCCTGCTGTAATTCTAATAAACTCTTCATTTGCGATACTGCAAAGTTCTTTAATTATTTTTGTAGGTCTACTCTCTTTGTTGATAGAATTAATATGCTTAGTTAGAATAATATTTAAATTATACTCTTCAATAAGTAATAGTTGTGGGTGTTGAGTAATCCACAGACTATTTAGCTCTGCAATATTCTCTCTCTCTTGAAATTCAAAAAAGAGTGTTTTAAAGAGTGCAAAAGATTGAAGTGTTTCATAATCTATCTGAATAGCATGAATCAGCAGTTCTAAATGGTTTTCAGCTCCTATACTTTTTAGCCCCTCTTTGATGTAGTAGAGTGTTTTGGGACGAGTCTCAATATGTTTTCGAAAGTTTGAAAATCCCCCATGCTCAATATGTGACAGATAGTAATCAACATAATAACTCTTTAGTGCCTCTTCACAAATTTCACTATCTGGAATATTGTTTTGAAAGAGCTTTGTAAGATATTGGATATTAGAGTCAATAATTTTATGAGGGTCATTTGTATCAAAACTCTCTTGAGAGATAATTATTTTTTGCGAGAATTCAGTAGTTTCAATCATTATCTAAACCTTCTATTTATTATAAAATTAATTTATTTTTTCTATTTTAGCATGAGAATTCTAAAAAACTCTAGTAAAAAATAAAATTTTAATTAAAATTAGTACTTATAAAATAAATAGAAGCTAAATATAATTTAATCTGTTTTATAATAACTCTATTTAGAGTATATCGTGAAGTAAAAGTACCTAACCCTCATTCTTTATACGACCCCTGCATATAAATAAGGCTTTTCCCCCATTTAATAATGCCTATAAAAAATAAGCATTATTTATAAGTCAGAAAACTATAGAGATTAAGACAACCTAGAGTAGTTGGAAAAATTTGAATTCTGTAGGGTCGATTTATTGACCATAGACTAATATAAATGTCTATTTAATGGTCGGTAAACCGACCCTACGCGATAAATATGGAATAGATAATTCCTTAATTCATTGGCATTGGTGTAAACACGCCGATTCCGAAAATGCAGATTGCATATAAGGAACCGATGGCTCAGCCTCGTCTTATTTCATTGGCATTGAAGGTTGGGGTAGTGATGAATAGTTTGAAAATAAGAGTATTGGGTTAAGTGGTCTTGACAATGGAGGACATTATAAATTTGTAGGTTCGATTTCATCGAACAGATTGTATTGTGGGCTTTAATACTCGTTCGATAAAATCGCATACGCGTCAACTTAAGGTATATATAAAATTATATTGGAAACGGTGTAGGTCGGGTTGTCCTCATCCCGACATCAATTCGCATAAATGAATATTCTATCGTTCAATGTACATTTACATGCCAATTTTACTTTGTTTTATCAAATTTTTGATTTATGCCTGTTGGTGTCAGGATGAGGGCAACCCGCGACCTACAGACTGCCATTTTTTTGAAGAGAATAAGTTTTTAATTCATATGAATTATGGTTTAGGTTGATGTGTATGCAATAAAATCAAACTTACAGTATTTAGGTTTAATTTTATTTAGAGTATATCATGAAGTTTATTTGCCTCTGCCATCCATAGATGAAGCTTTTCCCACTCCTCTTTTTCTATAAACTCTTGGCAAATCTGCATCTCTTTGTTGAATACTTTTATAGATTGTAGTAGATTCTCTTTATTTTGTCTAAAAATATCTTCCCACATGTTTGGAGAACTCTTGGCAATACGGCTCATACTTTTAAATCCACCACCTGCTAGGGCAATAATACTCTCTGGATTCTCTTGTTTCATGACTGAATTTGCTATAGCGTAGCTAACAGCATGGGGCATATGAGAGATAAAAGCAGCGTGTTTATCATGCTCTTTTGCACCCATAAAAACAACTTTTGCATCAATATCAGAAAAAATTTCTAAAGCAATTGTATTGTGTCTATCAGCACTCTTTTCTTGGTTACAGACCACCATTACTTTATGCTCATAGAGACCTTCTATCGCTGCTGTTGGTCCAAACTTCTCTGTTCCTGTCATGGGGTGTGCTGTGACGAAATTTTGACGTATCTGTTTAGGGATGGCATTATCTATTTTCTCTTTGCTTGAACCAAAATCAATAATGGTACACTCTGTTGGCACATCTTTTAGTTTTTGAGTTGTTTTAATAATCGCATCAACAGGTATGGTCAAGACAATAACATCACACGTCTTAATTTCAAAAAAGTCATTAGCAATTCTATCTACCAATTTTAAGTCAACTGCATCTTCTTGATGCTTTTTGTTATGGTCATATCCAATAACTTTGTATTTTTGTGGGATTTTTTTAAGTGCTAAACCTAAAGAACCTCCCATTAGTCCAAGACCAACAATTCCTATACGCATCTGTACCCTTATAAAGTTTTCTGTGAATTATAGCACTTTTTTAGTGAAAAAAAGATACACTAATGCCACTGATTATAAGATAAAAAATTCTCTAAGGAACAATTAATTATATGAACAAACTTTTTACTTTATCTATTGGACTTAGCTCCATACTTCTTGCTCAAAATATTACTTCTATAGAGTATACGGGACTTCTTCATCTCTCTAAAGATGTTGCAACGGAAATATCAGGTATCCATGTAGGCGATAGCTTCGATATTAATAAAATTGATGAATCAATTAAAAAATTCTATTCTCAAGGTTACTTCTCTGACATTGTAGTATCTGCTAGCAAAAATGGTGCTTTAATTTATCAATTTAAAGAGAAGTCTGTTATATCTAAACTTCAAATGAAAGGCTACAATAGTAGTTCTGATGAAGATGAACAAGAGGCTCTTTTTACCTCTATTGGTCTTCGTAAAGGAGATTTATATGATGCTGTTAAAGTTCAAACTGCAAAGAAAAAATTAATAAAAAAAATTGAAGCTGAAGGCTATTATGATACCGTAGTCGAGATTGAGGTTGAACCTAAAGAGGAGAGTATTGCTTTGGTGTTCGAGGTCAATAAAGGCGAAAAGATTTATATTGAAAAAATAGATTTTGCAGGTGCTAACAGACTTGATACAGCTGATATTGAATCAGCATTAGCAAATAAAGAAGAAGATTTTATGGGTTGGTTACCAGGTCTAAATGATGGTGTTGCCCATATGGATCAACTCGCTTATGATGGATTACGAGCCAAAGATGTATATATGCAAAATGGTTACTTGGATGCAACTGTATCTGACCCTTTGATGCGTGTAGATAATGGTTCTTATAAGGCTAATGTTACCTATCAAATCTCTGAAGGAGAGCAGTATCGTATTAATACTATTCGTATCCTTGGAGATGTTGATGGTTTAAAAATTAATGATATTAAAAATGAGCTTACTGCATTGGAAGGGAAGATTTTTAATATTAATAAGCTTCGTAAAGATATGGAGTATATAAAAGAGCAAGTAGCCAATTTGGGTTATGCCAATGTACGGGTAAAACCAGACTTTCAAAAAAATGCAAATAATCACACAGTAGATATTCAATATACTATTGTTCCAGGGAATATTGTAACTATTAATGATGTTATTATCTCGGGTAATCATACTACTAGAGATAGAGTTATACGAAGAGATATCTATTTAGCACCAGGAGATAGGTTTTCTCAAACAGATTTAAAAGATTCTAAAAATGCATTAGGTCGAAGAGGATATTTTGAAAATGTCTCTATTGAACAACAAAAGATAGATGAGACTCACTCCAATTTATTGGTCAAAGTAAAAGAGACAGCAACAGGTAGTATTCAAGCAGGTGGAGGATATGGCTCTTTCCAAGGAGCAATGGTTTCAGCTTCCCTATCCGATAGAAATATTATGGGTTCTGGAATTAATGCCGCTATCTCTTTTGATATTTCAAAAATATCGGTTAACTATTCACTTTCGTTTAATAATCCAAGAGTTTGGGATAGTGATTATAGTTTGGGTGTCAATCTTTATCAGAGTGAATATCAATATGTTACCTATGACCAAAAGAGTATTGGGGCAGGGGTTAATATTGGTAAACAGTTGACACGTAATCTCTATGGTTCATTAAATTATAACTACAGTAAAAATAAGACCAATGTAGATGAGAATACAACTGATTTTCATACCTTTTCACTTTTTGGACAAGAGGATTTAAATTATGCTAAAAGTACATTCTCTGTTGGTTTAAACTATGACTCTACAGATGATTTCTATATTCCAAGAGAGGGAATTATCTTGGGTGGTTCTCTAGGTTATACAGGTGTTGGAGGGGATGAAAAATTCTTAGAAGCAGGATTTAAATTTGGTGCTTACTATGGTTTAGAAGATTTAATTGATTATGATTTAATTTTACGTTATAAACTTCGTGCTAGTGCATTAAAAGACCAAGGTCAAATTTCACTTCCTGAAAAGCTTTTTATGGGTGGAATAGGTTCAGTAAGAGGGTTTGAACCTTATTCTCTTGCTCCACATATTGATTCTGTTGATGATGAAGGTCGAGATTCGAGACAATATTTAGGTGGTACTAAAAGTGTAATCAATACCATTGAAGCGAGTATTCCTCTATCTAAAGCAGCTAGAATGCGTTTGGCATTTTTCTATGATTATGGGATGGTAGGGCGTAAAGATGTAAATGAAATTACCAAAGAGGGATATGGTGTCTCATTAGAGTGGTACTCTCCTATGGGACCAATTAACTTAGTCTTTGCTCGAGGACGAAATCCTGATAAACTAGATAGAACACAGAGTTTTGAGTTTACAATGGGTAGAAAGTTTTAATTTAAACTTTCTACTCACTTTGGAGTAGCCTAAAAATCATAAGATGGAATCTCTTTTTTATCAATGATTTTTAACTCCAATCCTTTTGGTCTCTCTATCTCTTCTAAACTCTCTTTTGCTAAATATAGAGAGCCATTGGCAATAATGGTTAATGTGTTCTTTTTTAATCTAAAATCAAAATCTTTAATCGCTGTTTGGTCAAAAAGAGTTGTAATAATCGTATATATAAAACTTAGATAGTCCAATTTACTTTTGTCTGGAAGCAAACTTTTATATCTATTATAAATCTCTTTTTTATAAAGTGATTTTCCTCCAAAACGTAATATCATTGCTGTTAGCAATAACTCTTTATGGGTTATACCATAGTTTAGCTCTTGCATTGCAACGTAAAAGGTGTGCTGAAAGGATTGATAAATATTAAATTTATAACCAATAGGAGAGAGTCTAATGGCATATTGAAGCTCTTTTTGATACTGTTTTTTTATAGATTCCTCTTTTAGAAAGAGTTTAAATAGTTTTAATGCATTCTCTTCACGCTCTTTAGTATAGATAATAGTATTGTTTTGAAAACGGTCTAAGATACTCTCAATACTAGGGTTTATATCGTTAGGAAAGATAAAATTATCATTTTGTAGGAAATCATGTAAAAAAACACCTTCTCGTACACCTACACCTGAAGTTATTACTCTTTTTGCTTCAATATGCTCTAGTATATTTTGCCAAATAAGTGTTCCCTCTCGTATGGTATCAAAACGACCTTTTGGTAAATATAAATAGGGTAATAAACTGATGTTTGCTTGGGCGATATTTTTAAAATACTCTTGATGCTCTTTTATTGTATAGGAGAAGGCATGAATATTTTCTATAGGATAGCTTGTAAGCTTCATAATTCCTTTAGAAAGGGTTCTTGCTGTTCCCCCAATACCTATAACTTGTTTTGATTTAAAATGAGAAGGAAGGGAATTTAACTCTCTTTTTATAAATTGATTAGCTTCTTCTATAGGTTTTTTATTATCAAAAAAAAGCTCTTTTAGTCGAACTGTACCAATATTCAATGAATAGGTATCTATAATTTTTGAATTTTGAATTAAAGACAAATCAGAAGAACCCCCACCAATATCAATAGTAATTCCATCTTGAATTGGCAGGAGATTTTGTGCTGCAATGGCTCCAAAAAGTGCTTCTTTTTTCCCATCTATAATCTCTATATCTAAATTTAACTCTTTTTTAATCCATTGTGTAAATGCTTTTCCATTGGGTGCATCACGCAATGCAGAAGTGGCAACACAGATAATTTTAGATACGGGGTAATATTTTGTGGTAGATATGAACTCTTTAAGAGCTAAATAAGCTCTATTGATACCAATAGGCTGAAGATACCCATTGGCTTGATATGCACCTTCTCCAATACGAACTTTCGATTTTCGTTCACATACTAAGTGAAAGCCATATTGACTGCTTTTTTGATAGATAACTAATCGAGCAGAGTTTGAACCTATGTCAATTACAGCAGTACAAGGATACATCTTGAACTTTATATTTCAAGTTCTAATTGAGAAAATTTAAATTTTAACTCTTCAACAGTCTCTACATTATCTGGGTCAGAACCAATACAGTCAACGGGACAAACAGCAATACATTGTGGTTCATCATAGTGTCCTACACACTCTGTACAACGATCAGGGTCAATAATATATATTGGGTCGTTCTCTTCAATTGATTCATTTGGACACTCTTCTCTACATGCGTCACATGCGATACAGTCATTTGCAATTAATAATGCCATTTATACTCACTTTATAATTTATTATGTGTTCCGATTTATATCTTAATGAAGCTTATGATTTATTTAAAAAGCACTTTGATTGATAGAAAAAGGAATAAATTATTAAATATACTTTAATTATAGATACTAATCCTTAAGAAGAAATCTATTTAAAGGAAAATGAATACTTGCAATTGCACCCTGTTCATTTTCTGGACGGTTTTTTATATTTATGACTACACCCATTGATTGTGCAGCGTTTTGTGCCAAAAATAGTCCTAGTCCTGCACCTGTTGACTCTTGCGAACGGTGGAAAGGAGCAAAGAGGTCTTTTGATTCATCAATACCAACTCCTTCATCTATAACTTCTACTATAAAATTCTCTTCATCCATTCGTGTTTCAATACGAACCAAGCCATTTTCAGGGGTAAAACGTAGAGCATTTTGAATAAAGTTTTGAAATATTTGCATAAAAAGTAGTGGCTGAACATTGATTCTAAAGTCTGAAACAGAAAAGTGATACATAAAATTTCTATTTTGAGATTGTGCCAAAAGCTCATACTCTTCTGCTTTACTTGCCATAAGACGAATAAGGTTAATCCGTTGTGGTTGTTCAAACTGTGCACCTTCTGCACGTCCATACTCTAAAATATTATGAATCATTGAGTTTAGAGTATCTATAGATTCAATATTTTGTTGTAGTGTCTCTTTGATTTTATCTTGCTGTTTATACTTCATTAGAGTAATCTGATTTTTGAGACGCATAACAGCTAAAGGAGTTTTTAGTTCATGAGCTGTTCCTACATATAACTCTTTTCTGTAATTTATAAAGGTTTGAATTTTTGTAATCAAAAAGTTAATAGATTCACCTAATTTAGAAAACTCAACTGGTAAATCTTTTAAATCTAAATATTGCAACATACTTTCATTCATATTTGTAAATCTATGTGTTAAAAGTTCAAGGGGTTGCATAAGCTTTTTAGAGAGAATATAAGAGAAAAATATTATAAAGATAATACTCAAAATAATCATTATTAAAACAATAGAGTACATATTAGAAATTAATCCTTGCTCCTTGGATATATTTCGTTTTATTTTTAGATATTTATTTTGATTATGATAGTGTTTTGTAAGTTCTAAAAATTTCTCTCCATTTTTTGTATATCCAATTATATCTTTTTGTCTATTGTAATTTTTGTCTGATAATATAGATATTTCATAGTTAGATAGTTGTTTTAAAAGTTTTTTATCTGTATTTTCATCATACTCCTCTTGGGTAGAGTAGTTATTTATGATGTAGGATGCTTGATTACGCATATCTTGTTTTATATTGTTTTTTAAAGTGATTGAAAAATAGATAGAGAGTATGATAATCGCAAAAAGAAGAATGGCTGTCATTGAAACAGAAAGTTCAATGACAAAACGATTTTTTAAGCTCCTTTGGGAAAGCAAAATCTATAACCTCTTCTTCTTACCGTTTCAATTGTTGTAATGTTTAATGGTTTATCCATTTTTTGTCTAATCTGATTGATTGCTACCTCAATAACATTGGGTGTTACTAACTCTGGCTCTTCCCAAATTGCATCTAAAAGTTGTTCTTTTGATACAATTTGGTCTTTGTGCATTGCTAAGTGAGTAAGCACCTCAAAAGGTTTACCTTTCAGTTCAATCTCCGTACCTTCGTAAATAATTTTTTCCTCTTCAGGATTAATTATCAGCTCATCTACTTCAATAATATTTGAACCACCAAAACGTAATTTTGCTTCAATTCTTGTTGTTAGTACTTCAAAGTCAAAAGGCTTACGTACATAATCGTCTGCACCTGCTTTTAGTGCTTCAATTTCACTGTCTCTATCGTCTCTTGCCGAAAGTACAATTACAGCAGTTTTAGGTACCTTTGCTTTAAGTTTTGTAATCATATCTATACCATTTCCATCTGGAAGCATCCAGTCTAATAACACTAAATCATAATTTCTAATACCTAAGTAGTATTCTCCATCTTTGATATTTCCTGCTACATCATTTTGGTATCCAAACTCTTTAAGCCCATCAGATAGGGTTTTGCTTAGTGTTACTTCATCTTCTATTATTAAAATTCTCATTATATTTGAAGTTCCTTTTATTGTATTTTTTTTAATATTATAACACAAAAATATAATACTTTAAAGTTTTTTTAAAGAAATAGAGATAATTTCTAAATATTTTAAATGTTTGGGTTTGTTTTGGCATGTTTTATGAGGTTTTTTAGTGTTCTCTTATCTTAATTTTCACTTAAGTACTCTATAGAGAGAGCAACATTAGCATTTTTTATAATATCAGGTTTAGAGATTTTGATATATAGCTTGTTGATTTGAGAATATTTTTTTAGTATTTTCTCTTGAATATCCATTACGGCATCCTCTAATAATTGATATTCTTTACTTATAATCATTGTCTCTATTATAGAAATAACCTCAGCATAGTTAATAAATTGATTCTCTTGAAATCTATATTCCATTTTGGCATCAATAACTATGCGTTGCTTTTTAACTCGCTCAAAATTTAAAATACCAATAATGGCTAAAATCTCTAGTTTCTCTATATGTATGGTCATATAGTTACTGTTTTTACCATTATTTTTCAAATTATACTACTTTTGTCTCTTCTTGTTTGATAAGTCTAGCAATATTGGGAATATGTTTATAGAAAATTATAAATGCAATAATCATCATAGGTGCATGGGCATTAATTCCTGGTAGTGTAGGGTACATACTATATGCAGAGATAATAAGTGCAACCAATCCAATAAGAGAAGAGAGTGAAGATATTTTTAAAACTTTTCCTGCAATTAACCATGTAGCAATAGCAATAATAGAAGG
This sequence comes from Sulfurovum sp., assembly GCA_003978395.1. Lineage (GTDB taxonomy): Bacteria > Campylobacterota > Campylobacteria > Campylobacterales > Sulfurovaceae > UBA1140. Next base: position 13,947 of record QNZV01000126.1, read on the forward strand.
AATAGGTAAAAGTACCAACAATACACCAAATCCAGTAGCCACACCTTTTCCACCTTCAAATCCCAAAAATGGGCTAAAACAGTGACCTATGACCGATAAGACTGCAATTGTCCAAAGTACTGCTGGTTCTGCACCTAATAACATTGCTATTAATACAACAATTGCACCTTTTACAGCATCAAGTGCAAATGTTATAATAGTTAGCTTTTTTGCTAAATGAGGAGCCTTCTCTTTGAGTACACGTAGAACATTGGTTGCACCAATATTTCCACTTCCCTCTTTTCGAACATCCACACCTGCAAAAAACTTTGCCAAGATAAATCCAAAGGGTATACTTGATAAAAGATAAGCTGTTATGTATAGCAAAATGTTTTGATTGAATAAAAAATCCATAAAATCTCCATTATATATTGAGTATTGACGCAATTTTAACTAAAAATATGCTATTTTTTCCTAAAAATTATCTTAAGGCATAAAATATGAGTATAGACTACAAAGCTGAGATTGAAAGATTGAAGAGAGAGTTACCCGTAACTGTAGTAGGACACTATTATCAACGAGACGAAGTATTTGAGATGGCAGACATTACAGGTGACAGTTTAGAGTTGGCTAGAAAGTGTAAATCTGATGAAAATCCATGGGTTGTCTTTTGTGGTGTTGGTTTTATGGGACAGAGTGTAAAAGTCATTGCTCCTGAAAAAAGAGTATTGATGCCAAAGATTGCATGTTGTGCAATGGCTCGAATGATTGATGGTTCATATTTTGATGATTCTGTTAATTATATGGTAGAGCGTGGTATTCCAAAAGAGAATATTTTACCAATTACCTATATAAATTCGGATGCATCGGTAAAAGCAAAAGTAGGCGAAATGGGTGGAATGGTCTGTACCTCTTCCAATGCGTATAAAATAATCGAAAAAGGTTTGGAGTCAGGGAAAAAGATTCTCTTTGTTCCAGACAGATGTCTTGGGCAAAATTTTGCCAACTCTATGGGGCTTAAGTCATGTGTAATAGGTGCAGGAGAGTGTGACCCAAAAGAGGCAGATGTTATCTGTTTTGATGGTTTCTGTTCGGTACACCAACTCTTTACTCTTGATGATATTGAGTTTTACCGAAACAAATTCCCTGGTATAAAAATAGCCGTACACCCAGAGTGTGACCCAAAAATTGTAGATGCATCTGATTTTGCTGGTTCTACTTCTCAACTGATTAAATATGTAAACGACCTAGACCCTGAGCAAAAAGTAGCCATTGGTACAGAGTACAACTTGGTAAATCGAATGCGTCAAGGAAACACTTATGTCCTTTCATCAACCAAACCCGAATGTCCAACCATGAATGAAACAACGTTAGAAGATGTATACTTAACGTTAAAATCAATAGAAGATAATAGACCAATTAACGAAATAGTTGTTGACCCACATACGGTTAAGTATGCTAATTTAGCTTTGGAGAGAATGTTAGCGATTAAGTAGGAGATTTTTCATTATGATACCAAAAGACGTAAAACTAATAAGCAATGAAAAAATAACTCAAGCCAAAACTAAACTAATGTTAGAAAATCCCTATTTTGGAACACTGCTTACCTCTATAGATTTAAGAGTTAATAATACTATTGCTTCGTTTCGTCCTTTGGGTGATGTGTTGGAGTATAATGATGAGTATTTAGAGGTATTATCTGTAAGTGAAGTTAGCACAATACTTGCTAACTCTGCTATGCATCAAGCACTTTTTCATACTGATAGGGGAAAAGATAAGGTAAGTTCTGTTTGGAATTTGGCAAGTGATTATGCGATTAATGATTTGTTGGTTGAGAATGGTTTTATGTTGCCTCCTATGGCAAACTATGCTTCTCGGTTTGAGATGTTGTATGCAGAGCAGATTTATACGATTTTGTTAGGCGAATTGGATTTGAAAGAGAGTGATGAATCGCCAGAGGAAGAGCGACCAAATGAAGAGATAAGTGAAGAGGAGTTACCCCAAGAGCTTTTGGCACAAGAGGAGTATGAGCTTTTGGTAGAACAGCTTAATATCAAACTTGAAGAACATGGCGATTTGCCAAGAGGAATAGAGCGATTTATCAAAAGTAATAAAGAGCCACAAATCTCTTGGAGAGATGAACTGTACCGATATGTAAATGCTCATGCCAAGAGTGATTATAGAATGTTTCCACCTTCTAAAAAGCACCTCTATCGTGGTATTGCTTTGCCCTCTATTTATGGAGAGGAGCTTAAAATAGTAGTTGCTATTGATACTTCGGCTTCTATTGATGATGAATTGTTAAAAATATTTTTGGCTGAACTGTATGAGATAATGCAGGTGTTTACCCATTATGTGATTGAGTTGATAGAGTGTGATGCTAAAATTCAGAATATTCAACGCCTTACACCACAAGAGCTATTAGAACCAATGCTAAAAGGGGGAGGTGGAACAAATTTTACTCCTGTATTTGATTATATAGAGAAGTTAAACGAAGATTTTAAATTCTTAATCTATTTTACCGATGGAAAAGGTTCATTTCCCAATTATGAACCTCTTATAGATACATTGTGGGTTATGCCCCAAAAAGAGAATATTCCTTTTGGAGAGTTACTGGAACTACGGAGTTAATGGCTCTTCAGCATCTCTAACACATCGTAGGCAGGTTGTGATATTTTTTTTATTAAAGGGCGTTATCTCTCCTACACTATTACTACTCATATTGGTATCTATAATGTTGAGTTCCTCTTTATTTAAACCAATAGCATTGGTGCAAGAAGGGGAATTATAGTGTAGTGAAAGATTAGTATCCTTAATTGCTTTAATAAGGCTTTGATACTCTGTATCGTTGGGTACTCTCCAATCTTTATATGATGCAAATATTAAGTTTTTACAATAATTTTCTGCTTTCTTTTTAATAATAATATGATTATTTTCTGAAGTAACATCAAAGCTTATACATCCATCTTGAATTGTTTGATTTCTTTCATGAGTTTTTTTAGTTTCTTCTATTCCATTAACCCATTCTAATTTAGTATAACCATCTTGTAGAATAGTCTGTTGATTAAAACTTATAGTTGTAAATCTTTTTGAGTTGTTATCTTCTTGAGTAGCAGATAGTTGAGTGATTAGTAGTAGTGCTAATAGAGCTTTATGCTTCCATTTCATGATGTTTATCCTTTATATATTTATTGTATAAATATAAATATAAAATAACATAAAAATTCATAAATTAAGATAAAATTAGAGAGGAAAAAGAACACAACTCATAAGAGTTGTGTGTAGGATAGATTAAAGTACACCTAATCTTTTAAGAGTATCTATTGAAAGTCCAGATACAGTAAGACCATTTTTCATTTGGTATGCTTTAACTGAAGCTTTTGTTGCTGCATCAAGTGAGCCAGTTACTGTTGTTTTAAATCCAGCAGCTGTTAATGCTCTTTGGATTTTTGAAATTGTTTGAAAAGTCATTGATGATTTACAAAGAACAGGCATCCATTTAACTGCTTGGTCAGAAACTTTAACTTGTTTGGTAATTGTTTTATACGTTGCAGGGATAACAGTTTTTTTAGTAGTTGCAGGAGTAACTAACTTTGTTTTCTGTACTGTTTTGTAAGTTGCAGGAATAGTAATTGTTTTAGATGATGCTGGTGTTGCAACAACTTGTTTTGTAATAGTCTTTGTTACTGCTGGAATAGCAACTTTACAAATTACAGCAGATGTTCTTGACATACCTGCTTTTTCCATCATAGAGTCTGACCATACATATTTAGCATCAGAAACTTTAACTGTTTTATTTAAAGTTTTATAGGTTGCAGGAATATTAATTGTTTTTGTAGTTGCAGGTGCTGCTAATACATTTGACTCTACAGTTTTGTACTGAGCTGGAATAGTAATGGTTTTTGTAGTTTCTGGTTTAACAACAACTTGTTTTGTAATAGTTTTGTAAACAGCAGGAACATCAACCAAACACATCATTTCAGGAGTTGCACAATTTTCATCTTTACACTTTGTCTCTTTCCAAACTTTTGAAGCAGGTGCAACTTGAACTCTTTCAGTAACAGTTTTATATACAGCTGGAACTTTTACAAGTTTAGTTGAAGCAGGTGTTACTAAGATTCTTTTAGTACCTGTTTTAAAAGCAGCTGGTTGAGCAATAAGTTTTGTAGACGCTGCAGTTGCTAGAATTTTTTCAGTTATTGTTTTAAACGTTGGTGCAGCATAAAATTCATAGTAACAAGAACCAGGTTTTGCAGCATTTAAATTAACACCAGCAGCTTTTGCAGAAGCTAAAAGAGCAGACGAAGCAACTCTTGCTTCAGGATGAAGACCATTTCTCCATTCAGTGTAGGCAGGAGATACTGTAATTGTACGACTCTCTGTTTTATAAGTTGCTGGAACAGTTACAATTTTAGTAGAGGCAGCTGTATCTAAAACTTTTTCAGTTACCGTTTTGTAAGTTGCAGGAATAATAGTTAGTTTAGTATTTGCTTGTGTTGCTAAAACTTTTTCAGTTATAGTCTTATACTTTTCTGGGATAATAACCTTCCCATAACATGTACCAGCTTTTGCATTTGGTAATGTAAATGAACCATCACTTGCTTTTTGTGCAGTTACAGGAGCAGTTGTTATACTTTTAGATGTTGTAGTTGCAGTTGCAATTGGAGCTGTTGATGTGGTAGTACACCCTGTAGTCAGTAGTGCCGCAGCAGCTACAGATAAAATGAGATTTGTTTTGATAGACATTTTTCTTCCTTAAATTTTTGTAATAAACAAAAATAGTATATCATAAATAAAATAATATTTTACCTTTAAAAAAAATAATAGATAATAATTGTAGTTCGTATATTTTATTTTATTTTAAGTAATTAAAAACAATATTTTTACAATTTAATATATACTTATTATTTGATATAATATATTTATGAATAAAGAAGTTGAAATTGCCATTATTGGGGCAGGAGCAAGTGGACTAATGTTAGCATCCTTGATTGAGAATAAAAAAAATATATTATTAATAGATAATAATGCCAAAATAGGTTCTAAAATATTAATTTCAGGTGGAGGAAAATGTAATGTTACTAATGGAAACATAAAATCTCATAATTATTTGGGAGAACAACGTTTTGTTCGTAACATTATTAAACGTTTTGACCAATATAATTTATTAAAATGGTTGTCTAAACGAGGGTTAAAACCTACTATTCGTACTCGAAATCAATATTTTTGTAAAAATTCTGCTAAAGAGTTAGTTGATATTTTTAAAGCAGAAGTCTCATCTAAAGCATATCTTTTAAATACAAAAGTTCATAGGGTAGATAAAATTTCTAACCAATTTGAGATTTCAACAAGCAGAGGAACAGTAGTCGCAAAAAAAGTTATTGTAGCATCAGGAGGACTTAGTTTTCCTAAAATTGGAGCTACTAGTATTGGCTATGATATTGCAAAATCATTTGGACATACAGTGAATACTCTCTCAGCAGGATTGGTAGGATTTACAGTTCAACCTGAACAGTTTTTTTTTAAAGATTTAAGTGGTGTTTCTATAGATGTGAAGATAACTATAGATAAAAAAGAGGTAAAAGGAGCTCTGCTTTTTGTGCATAAAGGAGTCTCTGGACCAGCTATTTTAGATGCGTCACTCTATTGGAGTAAGGGTAAAATTAGTATAGATTTTTTACCTATTTTAAGTATAGATACTCTAAAATCTTCTAAAAAATACATAAGCAAAACTTTAGGATTACCCAGTAGAGTTGCAAAGAGTTTTTTAAAGGTATTGGAAATAGAAGATAAAGCCAGTAATAGATTAAGCCACGAAGAGTGGAGAAAAATAGAAACTTTAAAAAATTATAGTTTTTCCCCTGCTGGAACATTTGGGTACTCTAAAGCCGAAGTAACCAAGGGTGGAGTGTCAACAGATGAGATTGATGCTTCTTCCATGATGAGTAAAAAAGTAGAGAATCTCTATTTTTTAGGAGAAGTATTGGATGTTACAGGAGAATTGGGTGGTTATAATTTTCAGTGGGCATTTTCTACAGCATTTGTTTGTGCAAAAGGATTAAATTGAAGCACTATACGTTATTTATACTAATGATACTTATTCTTATAGTATCAGGTTGTACGAAACAGCCTACGAAGAAAAAGCCATTGTGTATTATCCATCCAACTTCAAAAGATGGTAATATAAAAGAGATAGAAACTACCCCTGAAGTATCAAAAGAGGATGAAGAGCTTAAAGTTATTGATGATGGTGCAGGTGGAAGCAATAAAGTTGAAGATGAATATTGTATTGTTGATGTCTTTACAGACAGTATGTTCTTGAACGGAGACAGAATAAAACTGATTAAAAATCTTGATGCTTTATCATGGGAGAGAAAAGTTCTGCTAGAAGCGTATAAAAATCATACAGAACTTTGGAATAGACAACAGAAAAAAGAGTTCCAAAAAATCTTAGAAGATGATAAATATCTCTCTCTTTGTGGAGATAGACGCTATTATGACAATTTACTTTTTACCACAGAAGAACCTCAACTTGATATTTTACACTCTATACTTCTTTTAAAATACATTAACAATTTATCTCATGGTTGCAAAAAATGGGTTTTAGAAAAATCAAGTAATGAGAATAGTCATAAAGATATTCCAAGTCTCTATCTTTTGGATATGATAGAAAAAGATGCTTTAGTAGAGCGTCTTTTTATCCCTTTTGTTCCTAAACAAAAATCATTTCAAATCTCTATTAGAGAGTATAAAAAGATGAAAGATAAAGATGTACAATCAGAAAAATTAAAAGATAAACGGTTAGAGATAGAGCAGATAAAAGAGAGAGATGACTATCCCTCTTATAGAAAATAAAAAAGAGAAATTATGGCATTAAAAGAGATAAAATATAAAGATAAAACCTTTAAACTAAGTTACGAGATTATTAATTCAACTAAAAAAGAATCCCTTCTTATTTTACATGGTTGGGGAAGCAACAAAGAGATAATGAAACAAGCATTTTCCAAGGAGTTAAAAGAGTATAAGCATATCTATTTGGATATGCCAGGTTTTGGTGCAAGTTCTAACGATATGATTTTAACTACCAAAGATTATAGCCAAATCGTTAAGCTTTTTTTGGAGATATTAAAGACAGACCCTAAAATAGTAATGGGTCACTCTTTTGGTGGAAAAGTAGCTACATTATTAAATATTCCATACTTAGTACTTCTTTCATCAGCAGGAGTGGTAACCGTTAAGCCTTGGTCTGTAAAAGTAAAAATAGCTACCTTCAAACTTCTAAAACCTTTAGGATTTGCAAAAATCCGAGAACTTTTTATTGCTCCTGATGCAAAAAATATGAGCCATGAGATGTATGAAAC
>QNZV01000005.1 GCA_003978395.1 Sulfurovum sp.
CATAGCAATGTGCAAAATCATATAGGAACGATTCATGCCGCTGCACAATTTGCATTGGCAGAGACACAGAGTGGAGACTATTTATCAGCACTTTTCCCTCAGTACCAAGGTCAGTTTTTACCTCTGCTTCGCTCTTCAAGTGTAAAATATAGAAACCCTGCTTCAAGTGAAATTTATGCTAAAGCTATTGCCAAAGAAGCCGACCTAGAGAAGTTTGAAGCTCAATTCTTGAAAAAAGGTCGAGCTACTATTCGTGTAGAGGTCAAAGTGATGGATAAAGAGAATATTGTGACCATGCAAGGGGAGTTTAATTGGTTTGTTCAAAAAGTTTAAATATTACAAGAGAAAGTAGAAAAAATTATGAGATATATGAACAGAATTAGCTATAATTGTTCATAAAGATGAACAAAAAGAGAGATAAAATGCTAGAAAAACTCTATATAACTGAGAAAATTCTATTAAACAACCTAAATAGCGATTTTAAACGATACCTTTATGCTAAAATTGACTTCTCATCACAGATGATGGCGATTGTAGGGGCTAGAGGAGTTGGGAAGACGACTCTATTATTACAGAAACTTCAAGAGTTAAAAAAAGAAGCTCCTCGTAATCACTCTCTCTATTTCTCTTTTGATTTACCTTTTGTTGCAACTGTTGACCTTTTTGATTTTGCAGGGGAGTTTCAAAAAAAAGGTGGTCGTTGGCTTCTTCTTGATGAGATTCATAAGTATAAAAACTTTTCAACACACCTTAAAGCTATTTATGATGTTTATCCTCAACTAAAGGTACTCTTTACAGGCTCTTGTGCGACCTCTATTTTGAATGCACAAGCTGATTTGAGTAGACGAGTAGTACTTCATAATCTTTATGGACTCTCTTATCGAGAGTTTTTAGAGATAAGAACTGGGCAAAAATTAAGAAGTTATAAATTAGAAGATATTTTAGAAAATAGTTCGTCGATAGTTGATGAGTTGATGACGATATTTAAACCTTTGGAGCATTGGGATGATTATCTTGAGAAAGGTTATTATCCATTCTCTTTTAATGACCAAGAGAACTTTTTAGGACTGCTTTACAATACTATTAATCTGACTATTGAGATAGATTTGGTTAATCTTGGTTTGATTAAGCCAGAGTCTATCGAGAAGTTAAAAAAGCTTTTAACTATCATCTGTCAAAGTGACCCTTTTAGCATTAATATCACAAAAGTAGCTTCACTTTCTGAACTCTCACGCAACAGTATTTACAACTATTTAATGCACTTACACAAAGGGGAATTGCTAAATATTGTGCATAATAATAAAAAAGGATTAGCCAAACTAGCAAAGCCTGACAAAGTCTACTTGAACAATACCAATCAGCTCTTTGCCATGTGCAATAAACATAAAATAGGAACGATTCGAGAAACTTTTTTTGCAAACCAAGTGGGGAATGTCTACCCTATAACAAGTTCAGATAAAGGAGATTTTATAGTAGATAATAGGTATACATTTGAAGTGGGTGGGAAAAACAAATCATTTAAACAGATAAAAGATATGAAAGATTCCTATCTTGTTATTGATGATGACTTTACTGTTAATGATAAAAAAATTCCCCTTTGGTTATTTGGCTTTTTGTATTGAGAATAACTGATACTGAAGTTGTACATTTTATGATGACTATTAGGTGTTTGTCTAAATAAAACAAAAGAAAGATACCTATTGAACAATAGAATGTTTTAATAGGCAAATTCACGTCGGGATGAGGGCAACCTGACCTACGCCGTTTTGAATATTATTTCTTGATGAGATTTGGTTTTGACGGAGGAGTTAGCAATTCAATATAAAAAGGAAAAAAATGTCATACAAAATACTAACGATAGATATACTAAAAGCATATATTTTAAAGATAGAAGTTATAAAAAACTATCTTGAAGAGGGAGATATAGAGATAGATGAGATAGGGGATGGGAATTTAAATTTTGTTTATATTGTGACTAATGCTTCTAATGGAAAAAGTTTGATAGTTAAACAGGCTGTGCCTTATTTGCGTATTGCAGGAGAGGGGTTTCCTTTGTCTCGTGAGCGAATGAATTATGAGATTAGGGCTTTGCAGTTTTATGAAAAAGTGCTTCCTGCTTTTGTACCTAAAATCTACTATGCAGACGAGGCGATGAGTTTGGTTATTATGGAAAATTTGTCTGAACATATTATTATGAGAAAAGGGTTGATAGAGCAAATAGTTTACCCAAAATTTTCAGAACATATCTCTACTTTTTTGGCTCATACGCTTTTTTACTCCTCTTCACTTTACTTAAACAGTAGAGAAAAAAGAGCTTTGGTAGATAGATTTAACTCCAATACCGAACTATGCAAACTTACCGAAGATTTTGTATTTACCTTGGCATTTATGGAGGATGAGACGAACGATGTAAATCCTGATTTGTTAAATGAAGCGAAAGAGCTTTTTGCACAGAGTGATTTTAAAAAGAGTGTTCTAAAACTCAAATATATTTTTATGACTCAAACTGATGCTCTGCTTCATGGTGATTTGCATACAGGCTCTATTATGTTAAATGCCGATGAGACTTATGTGATTGACCCAGAGTTTGCTTTTGTGGGGGCTTTTGGTTTTGATATTGGGGCGTTGATTGCCAATATGATTAATGCCTATATCTCACACTTTTATAGAAGTAAAGATGAGATCTATCAAGCTTGGATTTTAGAGACTATTCGAGAGATTTATATAAAATTTGAAGAGAAATTTTTACTGCTTTGGGCAAAAAATCCTAATTCGGCATTGTTAAAAGAGGGATTTATTGCTCAAAAAGAGCTTGATGAATTTAAAGCAGAGTTTATTCAAAATATCTTTAGCCAAAGTGTTGGTTTTGCAGGATGTAAAATAGCACGGCGTGTTTTTGGAATTGCAGGAGTTGAAGATATACGAGGGATAGAAGATGCAGAAAAACGAAAACAAGCAGAGTTGATGGCGTTGAGGGTTGGGAAATCGTTGATTTTGAATTATGAAAATATTAAAAATGTCGATGATTTAGTAGATTTTATTTTATCTAATATCGAACTCTATAAAAATTAACTTTATTTTTATAAAAATAGATGTAGACTATATTTTTAATAAAATTAAATATAGGATAACATGAAATGCAAGGACAATATAAAGCTTTATGGCTTGATAAGGATAATAATTTAGAAGTTTTAGACCAAAGAGTTTTGCCTTTTGAAGAGACAACAGTAACAATAACAAATACCCAAGAGACGATAGAAGCTATAAAAAATATGACTGTTCGTGGGGCAGGTATTATTGGAAATGTGGCTGGATTTGGAGTCTATTTGGCTTGTAGAGAGTCAAATGGAGATATTGAAAAATTAATTTATTTAGCAGAACAAATTAGAGAGTCACGACCAACAGCAGTTAACCTTATGTGGGCTGTCGATAGAATGATGGAAACTCTTTTAAACTCTGATTTACATGATTTAGAGCTTACCCAAGAGTTACTAGAAGAGGCTATAAAAATAGCAGATGAAGATTGTATGAGAACCGAAAAAATAGCCCAATATGGTGCAGATATTATCGAAGAGATTATGTTGAATCGAGAGATAGATACCTTTGATATTTTGACTCATTGCAATGCAGGTTGGTTGGCGATTGTAGACAGTGGTACAGCTTTAGCACCCATTTATGAGGCAAAAAAAAGAGGTATCAATATTCATGTTTGGGTAGATGAAACTCGACCACGAAACCAAGGGGCAAATTTAACAGCTTGGGAGCTTTCAAAAGCAGGAGTTGAACATACAGTTATTGCTGATAATACAGGTGGACACTTGATGCAAAATCATATGGTAGATATGGTTATAACAGGAGCAGACAGAGTGGCTAGAAATGGAGATAGTGCCAATAAAATAGGTACTTATTTAAAGGCTCTATCTGCAAAAGATAATAATATCCCTTTTTATATTGCTTTACCAAGCTCAACTTTTGATTTTACAACGTTAGATGGAGTACGAGATATTCCTATAGAGATTCGTAGTGAAAATGAAGTTAAATATATGAGAGGAATGGATAGTGATGGAGAGATTAAAGAGTTCCAAATAGTTCAGTCTCAATCTCCTGCTTTAAACTATGGATTTGATGTTACTCCTGCACGGTTAATTACAGGTCTATTGACAGAACGAGGGGTTTGTGATGCCAATGTTGATGCAATCTCTGAAATGTTTGAGGATTTGATATGATAGATGGGGTTATTAAATATACTTTTGATTTTCAGCAGACTGAACCTTTGAAACACGAACAGTTTACAGAGATAGAATCACTACGAAAACGACTTTTTGCTCTGAATTTAATAGGTGTAACCGATGAGGGGATTGGTTTTGGAAATATTAGCCAACGAGTAGGCAGAGATTCATTTGTTATTACAGGAACACAAACAGGTCATCTAGCTAAGTTACAAGGAGAACACTATGCACTTATAGAAGCCTATAATGATAAAGAGTTTTACTTGAAATCATCAGGAGCAATTAAACCAAGTAGTGAAGCCTTGACGCATGGAACAATTTATAATTTATCTTTTGATATATCGGCTGTTATTCATATTCACTCTAAAGTAATATGGAACTTTATGTTAAAAAACAACTATTTAAAAACCGAAGATGTAGCATATGGCACAAAAGAGATGATAGATGAGGTTAATCGAATTTTTTCAACTATAGAACCTCTCTCTAATCCAAAATTTGTAATGCTAGGACATGAAGATGGTGTTATCATTTTTGGTACTGATTTGTTAAGTGCAGAGTTAATTTTGTATGAAATGTTAAAAAAAGTAGTTAATGCATAAAATAGTGTAACAAATTAGAAAATATTATAATAATTATTATTTTTTTCCAAAAAATAGTGAAAAAGTCATATTTATGACACATTTGAACTCTATAATCCTTTCCATTACAAAAATAAGGATTAAATTATGAAATTAATAAAAACAGGAGGAGTCTTACTCTCATTGGTGATGTACGCACACGGAGCTAAAGTTACTTGGGGTGCTGATGGTAAACCTATCATTGAATCTTCTTCTAAACCTATTGAAGGATGTATAGATAGTGGATTGCAATATTTATCAATGGATACTAATAATAGTATGATTGTCACTAATGAATTAGTAAACTCTTCTGATTGTGGTGCTTAAAAAGTATTTATCTTTTTGCTATAATTAAAGTAGAGATTTTACTCTCTACTTCAGATAGAAAAGGATAGAGAATGAGCAGAGCTATGTTATAATAGTAAAAAAGGAGAGATTATGAAACAGACGTTTAAAGTCAGAAATGTAAAGTGTGGTGGTTGTGCAGGTACGCTTAAAAAGTCCCTATTAGAAGAGTTTGGAGAGGTTAGTGTTAACTTGGAAGTTGAACCAAGAGAGATAACTTTGGATATAGAAGAGTCCCAAAAAGAGGCTCTAAAGCTAAAGCTTCGTTCATTGGGTTATCCACTGCTTACGGATAAACTAAATAGTTTTCAAACAGTTGGAACAACAGCCAAAAGTTTTGTCTCTTGTGCTATTGGGAAGATGGATAATAGTGTTAAGTAATAAGATGTTTACATCATTAACGTTATCAACTTCCCCACAACCTCTTCATCAGTAAAAATCTTAACATATCGAACTCCATAGATAGAAAAATGCTCTTTCATTTTTTTGTCATGTTCTATAAGGTTTTTTTTGTATTTTTTAATGCTTCGTCGTCCAAAAAATGTATCGAATTTTATTTTGGAAATGGGGGAGTTTAGTGTAACTTCTCCTAGCTTCTTAGGATTTTCTTCGGCTCTATCTCTAATGATAATAGATATTATCTCATGCTTTTGAGCCAATAGAGATAAATCTACCTCTTCTAAAAAATCGCCAACAATAAATAGTAAAGAGGGTTTATGAATTTTTTTAAAGAGATTATCTATTGCTTCTTGATGTTTAAGTTTTGTATTTAATAATTTGGCTTCAAAAAGTTGTCTTGAAAAATTTTCTATATGAAAAAGTTGTTTGGTTGGGGGAGTCGTATGAGTATTGTTTTGATAATAAGAGACTCCTGTAAAAAGGTCATTTTGATGTTGGATTGCATAGGCTAGGGTAGTGGCTACTTCGGTTAGTTTTTTCTGTTTTGCATTCCCCTCTGCGAAATAAAAAGAACCATCAGCCAAAGTAGTGACTACTACTGATAGCTCTCTGTTTGCATGAAGCTCTTTTATATAGGGAGTACCTATTTTTGCAGATATTGTCCAGTTTATTTTGCGTATATCATCGCCTATTTGATACTCTCGTAGTTCTGAAAAATCATACCCCTCTCCATGTAGTTTAGAGAAATTATTTCCCGAGAGTAGGGTGTAAACACTCTGTCTGGCTTTGATTTGTAGTGTTTTTAATGCATGATTCATTATGGTATTGGTAGGGTTTCTACAATTTTAGAGATAATCTCATCGCTTGTAATACCTTTGGCTCTTGCCTCATAAGAGAGTACAACTCTATGCCGTAAAACATCATGAATTACATAGCCAATATCAGCAGGAGAAACAAAATCATTACCTCGTAAAAAAGCTTTGGCACGACTGGCTTTATAGAGGTCAATAGAGGCTCTTGGACTTGCTCCGTACATAATATTTTCACTATCTAAATTGAACTTCTCAGGCTCTCGTGTGGCTGTGATAAGTTTCACGATGTAACGCTCTATAGCATCGTCTATATGGATATGTTCGAGTTCTTTTTGTAGCTCTTTTAAATCCTCTTTGTTGATTACATTATTGACAGATTCAAAGCTTTTTGATGCACCTTTTTTCATAATGGTAAGTTCTTCTTCTTGTGAGTTGTGTTTTACCAATACTTTCATCATAAAACGGTCAAGTTGTGCTTCGGGTAGGGCATAGATTCCCTCTTGTTCTATAGGGTTTTGAGTTGCCATAACCAAAAAAGGAGCTTCGAGTTTAAAAGAGGTATCGCCAATGGTTATTTGACGCTCTTGCATCACTTCTAGCAGAGCAGATTGTACTTTTGCAGGGGCTCTGTTAATCTCATCGGCAAGAAGTAGGTGGGTAAACACAGCACCTTTTTTTATGCTAAAACTATGCTCTTTAGGATTATAAATCTCTGCTCCAATAATATCTGAGGGCAATAAGTCAGGGGTAAATTGAATCCGTTTAAAGTCCAAGCCCAAAGCTTGGGATAGGGCATTTACCGTGGTGGTTTTTGCTAAACCAGGTACACCTTCTATCAAAATATGCCCTTCGCATAGTAGCCCAATAATGAGGGCTTCTATCATGTTCTCTTGACCAATGACGGCTTTACTTAATTCGATTTTTAGTTGGGTTATTTTAGAGTTCATTACAGTTCCTTTAGTATCTCATCTTTAATATTTTTAAAACTTTTTTTGCCTTTTCCATAGATAAGGGTCTCTAGCTCTTGGATTTTTTTATTAAAAGTTCTATCATTAGTTGCCATTAGAACTTGGAGTAGCTCTTTTTCATCTTTTATATTTTTAATTTTTGATTTTATAAGATTTATCTCTATGCGACCTGTTCGTTGTTTCCATTTAAAAGAGAGAGCTGTTAAATACCCTGCTATAAAAACAATGAAATAAGAAAAAAAGTTGCCTAACCATGAAAAGTCATTTTCCAACGGTTTTGGACTATCTGTTTTGTCTATTAATGTGCTTGGGGCTACTTGTTTAATCGTAAAGTTTTGTTCAGGTAAATTTAATAGATAGCTTTTTTGAGTTTTAGGATTAAATCCCTTTATCTTTCTCTCTTTTAACAAAAAACTTTTACTGTTTGAGAGAGCCATAGAGTAACTAATGGTGTTTTCTGTTCCCTTAATTGATGATACCGATTTGATAAGTGGCTCTTCTTTGAATAGAGTAAAATTACTCTCGGAGAGTAAAATATTTTTTATTAAAGGAGGGTATCCATGACCTTTGATTTCAAGTTCAAAAGGTATAGCTTGGTAGGCGTTAGCATGATGGGTTTTGAATTGATATTTTAGTTTAAAATCGCCAACCACTTCTGTTCCATGGGGTAGTGATTTTACCTCTAGTGTAACAGGAGGTAGATGAATGTCACTGTCTACTGTTACTAAAGCCTTTATATTATCACGGTCTCCTGAATAACTATATAAAATACTCTCATCGTTTGTTACTTGTTTTTGAAGTTTAAAATTGAGGTCTATTTTCCCTGCTTTTAGAGGGTATATTAGGTAACTGTACTGTCGATAGGCAAAGTGATGTTTTCCCCGTTCTTGTATGGCCACACGTTGAAAATGGTAGTTAGGACTCTTCTCTAAATCAAAATTAAAAAATAGAACTTTATCATGATTTGTCTGATTTATCTCCAATGTTAAAAGTACGGCTTCTTTTACATAGGGTTGATGGTTATCGAGTTTAAAGCTGTAGCTAAAATCTTCTGACCATGCTAATGTAGAGTAAAAAAGAAGAAGTAGCAGACTACCAAGGCTTCGTTTCATAGATGTATCCTTTGTTGATGAGTTCATAAACTTTTGAGCTTAGGGGCTGTTGTTGTTCTTTTTGTTTTGAGTCTAAAATAAGCTGTTTTTTTTCCTCTTTTTTTGCAGATTTCTTTTGTGATTCTGCTCCTGATGTTGATGAACCAGAGGCAGAAGAGGGTTTATTTTCACTCTTTTTGTCTGAATCTTCTTGATTCTCACTCTTACTATTTTGGCTACTTTGTGATTTTGGATTGGCGATGCCTAAATCGGTTTTTTTCCTATCTGCTTTGAACATAATGAGTTCAAGGTTATGTCTGCTCTGTTTATCATTTCCTAACTGTAGAGATTTTGTATAGTACTCTTTGGCTCTATTATATTTTTGTAGTTTTGCATAGGCATTGGCTATATTATAATAGAGGCTTTGCTTTGTTTTTGCAGAGGTGGAGCGAATAGATTTATAGAGTTTGATAGCTGTTTTATAATTTTGTAGTTTATAGTTACTGTTTGCCAAGATAGTAACACTCTCTAAGGAGGGATTTTCTATCTTTTTTAGATGTATCTGACACTCTTTATACTCTTTGGCTTTATAGCTATTGTAGGCTTGATTTAGATGATAGTTGTCTAAAATAGAGGCTTGAGCTGAGATACCAAATAGGGCTAAAAATATAAAAAGATATTTTATAAATTTAGTATGAACAACAAAAAATAGGATAAGAGCTAGAGCAAGTGGAAATTGATATAACTCTTTGTAGCTCTGTTGCCATTTTTTAAGTTGCTCTTTTTTAACACTATTTAAACTCCTTTCCAAATCATTTGCTGTCTCTTTTGGGCTAGAAGAGGCTTGAATATAGTTATCTGTTAGCTCTTTTAGCATAGGGTTAAGCGTAGAGATAACCAAATGCCCCTCTTTGTCTTTTAGAAGTCGTCCCTCTTCTGTTTTGATGCTTGTTCCTTGAACTGTTCCAAGGGCTAAAATAGTTAGATTGATTTGGGCTTGATTTATCTGCTCTTTTAGTTCTGCACTATTGGACTCTTCTCCACCATCCGAGATAAGCAAAAGGTTTTTATGAGGAGTCTTTAACGTAGCTACTTTAGCAAAAAGATGTTTCAATGATGTTCCCTTGCTTAAAATATAGTTGGGATTGAGTGTTTTTAGTGCAACCATAATAAGCTGGTAATCGGTTGTTGGTGGCGATAGCAAAAGAGGGTTTTGTGTAAATGCTATAAGTGTCACTGTTGTCTTTGGATTGTTTTTTAAAAATATCTCTATGCTCTTTTTGGCAAAATCATAACGGTTTGGGTAGATGTCTGTAGCCTTCATTGAGTAGGAGACATCAAGAGCAATAATAATGTTTTTAGACTCTATGGTATTCTCTTTTAAACCATGTTCTATAACAGGTCTAGCGAGAGCCAAAAGAGTAAGCATTAGAACCACGAGATGGCTATAGATAATAATAGTGTTCTCTTTTTTATAAAATAGAAAAAATAGAGGAATAAGAAGCCATAAAAAGATGGGGTATAGAAAACTCATGAATTCTCTCTTTGTTGATAGAGTACCCAAAGAAGTAGAAGAATAAAAGTCATAAGTAGAGGAAAGGTAATTAGTAATTTTTGATTCAAATAGTTTTCACTTCGTATAGGGCTAGGTTCTAGCTCGTCAATTTTGCTATATATTTTTTTCAGTTCCTCTGTAGAAGAGGCTGAAAAGCTTTTAGCGTTTGTCTCTTTGGCGATGGTTTGTAGCAGAGCAAGGTCATAATCACTCTTTTTTCCTATTCCAATGGTATAGATTTGTATACCCAACTCTTTTGCTTTCTCTACAGCTTGTTGTGGAGAATATTGTCCTGCATTGTGATAGCCATCACTAAGTAAGACAATTACTTTCTCTTTTGCTTCTCCAAAACTTAGAGTATGAATAGATTGCATAATAGCATCTCCTATGGCTGTTGATTCTCCTGCAATGGCAACAGTAGTCATCTGTAATAGATAGTTTAATGCTTCTAAATCGTAGGTCAAAGGGGATGCTGTGTAGGCAAATGTTCCAAAAATTACTAAACCCATATTGTCATCATGTCGATTTTTGATAAAATCTTCTGATAGCATCAAGGTAGTCTCATATTTTGTTTTAAACTGCTCTTGCTTATCAAACCCACTTTGTGCCATTGAACCACTAGCATCAATAGCCAAGATGAGGTCACGTCCTTTTTTGTTGAGATTACTCGAAGAGGTATACATTATTGGTTTTGCTAATGCAACAGTCATTAGGCTAAAAAGTAACACTTTTAACCACGGTTCAAAGGATAACAGAGGAGTCTCTTTTGAAATCCACTCCAATTTGGAGAAATAGAAGAGTCTGTTGTAGCGTTTACACCAAAAGAAACAGGGAATTAAGAGTAACAGCAATAAAATAGAGTTCATTTCAAAAGTAAAATTCATTGACCTATTGTAACGCTTTTTTAGATTTTTTTCAAATAATAAAGTAGTAATTGAGAAGATTAAGAGTTATTTCAAATATAGGTGTAGTCATTGACTACACCCTTTGAGAATTGATTACTCTTCGATTTTTCTTTTGTTTGTATCTTGAATTGGTCTATTATTTGGATGTCCAAATAGTGCTGTAAATGCACTTGCTTGTTCTTTAGATACTGTTAGAGGAGTTTTATAAACATGCCATTTTACTTGCTCACTACATGGTGGTGTAGTTAATGAACCTGTAAATTTATAGTAATCTTTATTGGTTGGCATAAGTGATTTTACTTCATCTGATGTTAAACCACATTTTTGTTCTTTTCCTTCATTTGCTTTAAGAGTTGGAAGCTTTTTCCATATTTTTGCCAATGTTTTATTTTCTGCACCCTCTTTAAACATAACAGCAACAACAGCTAATTTACCATCATCAGTTGCATGAACAAAGTGTGCTTCTAGTGGGAATGATTTACCATTTATATTGTTTTCACTTGGTGTATGAAAATGAAACTGTTTTAATTTATAATCTGCTCCATCAATTTTTAAAACACTACCATCAGTAATATTTACTTGAACTGTATGACCATTATCAATAATGCTTTTTGAACCAGTTGTATACGCTAAGTTAAGAGCAGGTAACTCTATATCTGATGTAGCTACAACATTGATTGGAGATTGTTGTTTCCCTTGTGAACACATATTGAATTTTTCATTTAGTTCACTCCAGTGGCTTGGTCCTACATCTGCTGTATAACCCCAATGTTTTGCATGATGCCCCTCAGATTCTGAATGCTTAGTTGATTTTGTGTCACTACAACCAGTTGCTAGTAATAGTGCTGTTAATGCTATAGATGAATAGATTGTGAGTTTGTTCATTTATTTTCCTTCTTTTTAATATAAATTAAATTCTATCAAAAAAACTTATTGATTTCATGTAAATATACAATTTAGTTTATAATTTATATAAAAATTTAAAAAAAAATTGTTTTTTATTTTTTTTAATCATTTTTATTGATTTCCTCAATTAGTATAATTAACGAAAGTATGTTTCATTTTTTTTTAGATATAGTTAAAGAAGAAGAATATTTTAGGAGTTTTTACTGATGTATGCTAGAATTTATAAAAATAAGTTAGTTAGAGTCTATACAGGAGAGGATTTAAATAATTCTGAAATTATAAGCAAGTTAAAGGGACGAGAACTTGCTGGATTTACGATTCGAGATGAGCATAATAATATTGTTTTTTATGATGGAGACAAAGTCTCTGCTACAGAGTTGCAGTTGGTTATTAGAAATTTAAAAACAGCTATTATTGCTATTAATATGAGTGATGAAGAGATAATTGATTATTTTTATATGATTGCAAAAGTTCAACTTATAGAGAAGAGTAGAGACTCTTTTACAGAAAATGAACTCTATGAGTGGATGAATTTGACCATTGACTCTGGAATCATCAAGAGCAAAGTATGGTTTGAAGTAAAAGATAAAGTCTATAAAAGATTATTAGATAGTGGTCTTCATCTTGTTGATTTAGAGACAATGGTTAAAGGATAAAAATGATAATTATTATACATGGATTTGGAAGTGCAGGTAAAGGTGGTAAAGCGATGCTTTTTCGGGAATATTTTAAAGATTCTCCATGCATTGCTCCATCACTCTCTTATGTTCCTGAATTGGCAATAGATACCCTTGAACAGCTAATAGAATCTTATGATAATATAACCCTTGTGGGTTCTTCTTTGGGTGGCTATTATGCTATTTATTTAGCTGAAAAGTATGGTTTAAAAGCTGTGCTTATTAACCCTGCTGTTGATTCTAGTAAAACACTTAAGCGTGTGTTAGAGATGGGTGGTATGGCAACTAATTATTATGATGGTACAGAGTTTACATGGAATGAAGCTCATGTTGATATGTTATTACAATATAAGGTTGATGAGGTTAAAAATGGGAAATATTTACTTCTGTTACAAACAGGAGATGATGTTTTAGATTATAAAGAGGCTGTAGCAAAATTGCCAAATGCTAAAACCATTATAGAAGAGGGTGGCACTCATCCCTTTGAAGGAGTTGAGCGACACTTTGAGAGGATTAGAGATTTTTTTGTAGGGTATGTGTAATTTTTCTACACAATCTAAACACAAATTGTTACTACTATTTCGACATGAGCAAGATATTTTTTTTTCCTATTTTAGTATTCTTAACATGTATTTGAAACAGTATACAACTATTTAAAATAATATTAAACAATAGTATGCTATAATGTTATTATGAAAAAATATATACAACTTCGAGACTATGCAAAGAACCATTCAGTAACATATAGAACTGCATGGAATAGATTTAATGCAGGAAAAATTCCAAATAGCTTTAAAGATGAGAATAATAATATTTTAGTTGAAGTAATTAATGAAAAGAATATTGATTTATTAAAAGTGGCAATATATACCAGAGTGTCAAGCAATGAAAATAGAGCAAATTTAGATACACAAGCTATTAGACTGAAGCAATATTCAATAGCTAGAGGGTATCAAATTGTAGAAGTGGTTAAAGAGGTTGGAAGTGGAGTAAATGATAATCGAAAAAAACTAAAAAAGCTCTTAGAATCTGATAGTTGGGGGACTATCGTTGTTGAGCATAAAGATAGATTAACTAGATTTGGATTTAATTATATTGAAATACTTCTGAATAAAGAGGGCAGAAAAATAGAAGTAGTAAAAAGTTATTAGAAGAAGATTCAAAAGATGCTAAGAACCTATAAACTAAAACACTCAATCAACAAAGGCAAACAGCGAAAAATTTTAAATCTTTTAAAGGAGTATAGAAAAGTTTCCGATGAAATTTCAAATAGACAATGGAGATATTTTTATGAAAATGGAAAATTTAACAGAGACTTAGAAGTTAACTCGATAAAAAGTAAACTTAGCAAGAGATATAGACAAACAGCACAATATCAAGTGGTAGCCCAGTTAGAGAGCTATCTTGGAAATCGACAAAATGAGTTTAAAGATTATTTAAAAAATAGTAATTTTGATAAAGAGACAAAAATCAAACTCTACTATATCAACAGATATAAGAAATGGTTTTATCAATCAGTTACAATGCAAAACAGCGAGATAGAGCAAAATATTATCAAATTATCAAGAATAATCATAAAAAATATATTTAAAAAGAATAGAAAGCCAAATCCTAAATTTTGTAACATGGCTCTTGATGCAAAAGTGATGGAGATTACACCAAATGGAGTTAAAAAAGTAAAAAAATCTGAGAAGCTAAAAGATGAAAATGGAGAGTTTATCTTAAACAAAAGTGGAAATCCAAAAGTAAAAACTTATACCATTGAAAAAGAGATAGAAAAAAGCTCTTATGATTATTGGATAAAACTAAGCACTTTAGAAAAAGGTAAAAAAATATATCTTCCTATAACTACAAATAACTATTTTGAGGGAATAAAAGGAGATGTTAGCAATTTTATTCAGATAAATTTCGGGCAGGATATAGATAAAATTAATGGAGATTTAGCACTCTCTACTCTACAAAAAATAGACTACAATGATTATAAAATTGATATTTGCTTGATTAAAAACATCAAAAAAGAGGAGTATCAACCAAAGATAGATAAGTTGGCTTTAGATTTGGGACTAAATAACCTTTTTGCAACAAATATAGGTGAATTATATGGTCGTAACTTTTCAAAACTACTAAAAAAGTATGATGAAATAGTATCGCTATTGGCTAAGAATAGACAGAAACAGAAGCTTAAAACTTTATCGAAAAAATATAAAAAAATAATCAATAAAATCAAAGCCTATCTAAAAAATGAGATAAATAGAGTCATTAATAACCTCATTAAAAACAACAGAC
This sequence comes from Sulfurovum sp., assembly GCA_003978395.1. Classification (GTDB taxonomy): domain Bacteria; phylum Campylobacterota; class Campylobacteria; order Campylobacterales; family Sulfurovaceae; genus UBA1140. Next base: position 14,791 of record QNZV01000005.1, read on the forward strand.
CAAAAGAGATTATAGTAGAAAAACTAAATTTTACCTCTCCAAAACTCTCAAAAAAACTAAATCGAATGATTAGCAACTTTGGAAAAAGTATAATAGAAGAAAAATTTGAATCAATCAAGGAAAAATATGGAATTGAAATAACTCAAATCAATCCAGCATACACAAGCCAAGAGTGTAGTAAATGTGGCTATGTTGAGAAAAAAAACAGAATGCAGATATAAACTCCTCTAAAAATATTCTAGCTAGAAGTTCTAGCTCACTAAAAGATATTTTTGCTAAGAGAGCGTTTATTCTTGATAAAACGGTCAAAAATTTTATTGAGCGACATTTGGTTGTACTGCTTTATATCTTTAGAAATAGAGATTTAGGGAAGAGCAGTGATTATACTTTATCAAAGATAAAATATAAAAACAACTTATGCTACAATAGTTTAGCTAATACTTTAACCTCAAACCCCTATTTGACAAATTATCTGAACGGTAATTTTTTAGAAACTTTTAAAGTTTCTAGGTAAGGTAAAACTTGGGATATAGAAATATTATAAATGGAGCTAAAAATTCTGTTTTCTATGATTTTCTATTGAAAAAGATACTATGCCTAAACTTTTCCACCTGTAAACAACTTTCGCTATAATTCTCTCAATTATTTATACACTATTAAGGATTTACAAATGGGACAAACCATTACTGAAAAAATCTTCTCTGAACACGCTGGGCGTGAGGTTAAGGCAGGGGAAATTGTACGCGTTGATATTGACATGATTATAGGAAATGATATTACAACTCCTATTTCTATTAGAGCATTTGAAGAGAGTGGACAAGAGAAACTGGCACGTCCTAATAACTTTTGTATTGTTATGGACCACTATATTCCTGCAAAAGATATTGCTTCGGCAAACCAAGCAAAAATAAGCCGTGACTTTGCTTATAAGCATGATATGAAACATTTTTTTGATGAAAAAGATATGGGAATTGAACATGCCTTGCTTCCTGAAAAAGGGTTAGTTGTTCCTGGTGATGTGATTATTGGAGCAGATAGCCATACCTGTACACATGGTGCTTTAGGAGCATTTTCAACAGGAATGGGAAGTACTGATATTTCGTTTGGTATGATTACAGGTGGAAACTGGTTTAAAGTACCTGAAACGATTAAAGTAGAACTTACAGGAAAACCTGCTGAACATATCTATGGAAAAGATATTATTTTAGAGCTTATTCGTTTGATTGGGGTTGATGGTGCATTGTACAAAGCTATTGAATTTACAGGCGATACTCTTCCCTATTTAGGTATGGCAGACCGATTTTCTATCTCTAATATGGTAATTGAAGCAGGGGCAAAAAATGGTATTTTTGCAGTTGATTCTGTAACAGAAACCTATTTAGAAGAGAGAGCTAAAGCAAATGGTGGACTTAGAGCAGAACCTAAGATTCACTATTCAGATGATGATGCAAATTACTCTCAAGTAATCAAAATTGATGTGGCTAATCTTTCGCCTGTAATTGCTTATCCTTTCTTGCCATCTAATGGTAGAACAATGGAAGAAGCCGTAGCCGATAACTTAAAAATTGACCAAGTTATGATTGGCTCTTGTACCAATGGACGAATCGAAGATTTAAGAATCGCAGCAAAGATTATGGAAGGAAAAAGAGTAGCTAGACACACAAGAATGATTGTCACTCCTGCAACTCAAAAGATTTTACTTCAAGCTCAAAAAGAGGGTTTAATGGAGATTTTGATTAATGCTGGTGCTGTTGTATCAAATCCAACTTGTGGAGCTTGTTTGGGTGGTTATATGGGGATTCTTGGAGATAATGAACGTTGTGTGGCAACTACAAACCGAAACTTTGTAGGGCGAATGGGTGCTAGAACATCAGAAATCTACTTGGCAAATTCTGCTGTGGCAGCAGCGAGTGCTATTGCAGGTTATTTGGTTGACCCAAGAGCGTAAAGACTCTATCTATTATTTTGGGTTAAATTAAACCACCTTTTTATTCAAAGGTGGTTAGGTGGTGCGTTAAAAATGCACCATCCACTACTTAACCATAAAGTTTGTAGCAATATCTTCGTAGTAGTTACCTTGAATTGGTATACCACCTACATAAACAGATTTGTCTGTAGTTAATGAATTTAAATCAATTCTAAAAAATACTCCACCATCTGACCAGAAATTATAGTAATAACGACCACTTGGTTCTATGTATGGTGCATGAGATTGTGTTAATCCAAAGATATTTGCTCTCTTGAACTGCACAGGAATATGTTTGATTCTCTTATGTGTTTTATAGTTGATTGCTGTCACATAATTATCTTGATGGTTTGTAACCAAAGCTAGATTTTTCGATCTAGAGAAAGAGACATGACCTGCACCAAATCCTGCTTTAAGGTATTTTACAAAACCTAAATCACTTGATCTTAAAATAAAAATTCCACCTCTTTTGGTATTCTTTCTATCAGGTCTGTAAGTTTGTCCTGCTGGTGCATACAGATACTTCTCATCTGGAGTGATATAGAGATTATGCCCTGCTGTACCTTTGTTGTTAAAGGCTATTAATTTTGTAAATTTCTCTTGAATTAAACCTTTACCATTTGACTTTAGTCGCCATTTATAAATACCTGCTATCTTTTGATGAGGAGCATTTCCTTCTGTCTCACCATAGAAAATAGTGTTATCGTCTCTTTTATTTTTAGGAATAATTTGGTGCAATGAAGTATCGGTTTTTAATGTTTGCTCTAGTTTTGTTCCCCAACCAGAACCTTTTTTATAAATAGAGTAAACATGCAATAATCTGTTTGATCTATCTATGAGGACAAATGCTTCTGAACTAATCCATACAGGGTGTCCTGAAATTTGATCACCACCATTATCTTTTGTAGTACATTTTAAATTATTGATATTATAATTTTTGTACAAACCACTATAAGGAGCAAAGATATTAGGTTGATTACAAGAGATATTAAATCCTGCTGTTCCTACTATTTTTAAAGATTTAGTATCAATTAATACGCCAGAAGGTCTGTCTCGTGAATTTAAAAGAGTAAGATTATATGTTGGATTAAACGCATCACCTGATCTTGGTCTAAAGGGTAGGTTTAGTTTTTTAATATAATTAGCATTTTTTATATCTCTAAAAGTTACAAAATTAGAACCTTTAGGTACCATCATGAGATAGTTTGCATTACCTTTATACCCTAAAACATCTGAATGATGATTTGTACTACCTGCAACAGCTGTAGTTTTTAGTAATTTCATGTTTTTATAGTCAAGTGTTAATAATCTATTATGTGGATCATGCTCATCTGCAAAATGTACTACTTTTTTTGTATATTTTTGAGTAGGATTGTTTACACTAACTTTAAATGGAGTATTTGAACCTTTGTATGTTACCCATGCATAATCATCGCCAGCAATCAGAATTTTTTCTGCACCATGATTTACATATTTAAACCCACTTTTAATAGAGTTTAATGTGTAAACACTACCATTTCCATTAATACCCCAAACTCGACCATTATTTGATACTTTAATATCTTTTAAGTTTCCAGAAATTTTATGCCAAGAGTCATCAATACCTTCTCTTGTATAAATCCCACCATTTGGAGCAACTCCCCAAACACGTCCATCATTGGCAACTGAAATTTTAGTTAATCCACCTGAGACTTTTTGCCAACTACCTTTGATACCAACTCTTGTATAGATAGAATTATTTGTATTTACACCCCAAACACGTCCATCATTAGCCACACCCAGCTCTTTTAAATTACCACCTATGTGCATCCATGAGCCTTCGATTCCAGCTCTTGTATAGATGTCGCCTTCTCTTGTAACACCCCAAACACGACCACTATCCATTACATCAATTGTTTTAAGTGCGCCTGAAATTCTCTTCCAACTACTACTCTCTCCATTTCTTACAAAGATAGCACCTGTATGTTGTACCGTCCATAGAACATTATTCGTATTTATTGTTTGTTGTGCATCAACACTATAAACTTTAAGCCAAGGATGTTTATCTGCCATTAATGTTGTTGTGCTTAATACACTTCCCAAGACTAATGGTAACAGTATTCTTTTCATGTTATTCCTATATATATTTATTTTTGTGCTAAAATATTAGCCTAATAAACTTAAAAACAACACAATAAAACATAAATAAGAGTATTTTACCCTTATTTCTTAAAAAAATATATTTATTATTTATTTTATCTTATTTTACTCTTTCATCTTTTTTATAGCTGGTTGAAAACCATTTGCAGCTGACTGAGCATACCAAAACTTTTGCTCCTCTTTTATTTTAGCTTTATCTTCACTTTCCCAAACATACCAAAAAGCAATAAGATATTGCATAAACATATCATTTTTAGTTGCCAAGGCATAAACAACATCACGATTCTTATTGAAGTAGTCATGTAAATTTTCTGAAAAACCTTTTTTAGCAAAAGTATTGAGTATCTGAATCAAAAACATTTTAGATTTATCATCCATCATATTAATAGGAACAGGCAAATTAGAGAAAGAAGATTTTGTCTCAAAAAAAGCACAAAATACAAACGAGAGATTATTCCCTTCGACAGCAGCTAACGAGATGTGTTCTTTAAATATTTCAACTTCATTCTGATGCTCAGGTTGGATTTTACCTGTAATAACATCTTCAATAATATGACTATACTCTTCCATTAAACTATTTATTTTCTCTTCTGTATAAATTGTATTTTTTGATTCTTGCTCTTCTTTTAAAACTTGATTCTCCTTTTTTTCCTCCTTTTCTTCATTGAGTCTCTTTTGAGATAAGGCATATGAATCTAAAAGGTTTTGAATTTTCTCATCTACAGTAACCAATTTATTCATAACATCTTTTTGTATCTTTTTGAGATAAGGTTTTAGAGAAAAATTTGTAGTTTTGGGATTGATGGTTAATGGAGTCTCTTGCTCCTCTTCTATAAACAGTTTACCCTCTTCTGAATACTTTCCAATTTCCCAATATTCCATAACTCTATCAAGTATTTCTCTATTGGTTTGAAACATTATTTTTTCATTTGCTATTTTATTTAAAAAAGAGAATAATATAATTTGAATCTTATCAAGTTCTTCTTCTACTTCTCCAAACTTCTCTAAAGCACCTAAATATTGAGCATGATGAAACCCACTTTTTTTGGTAAAATCTTGGTTTAACATATCTCCTATTCGTATCGCATCTAACTCTTGCAATACAAACTTCACAGCCAGTTCTTCTGAGGGGATAGTTTGATTAATTTTTTCAACTATTTTTAGTTCTTCTCTTTGTAGCCCTTCTATAAAAAGTCTCTCTTCAAATACTCTTTGTTCCTCTGTACGTCTAAGACAATGGAATTTTGAACTAAAAAAAGTAAATATTTTTGGCATTAGTATAGTCCTTTTATGATAAATAAGAATTTATTTTTAAAATTAGATTTTATCGAAATGTTGTTTTTATGTTTGTGAAAAGAGTTGAATTTTGGCACTAAAAAAATATTAGAATTAGAGATAAATATTTAAATTATTGTATTGACGAAAATTAGAATAAATAGCCATTTGATGGTCGGTAGTCCGACCTTATGAAAAAAGTTATTAAAAATAACTTTTCTATAGATTAGTGAGACAGAGCAAAAAGACGATCCAACTCAATCATTGTCTCAATACCTACTACACCATCACTATCAGAGATTTTTTTCTCTTCTTGAAATTTTCTTATAATATCAGCCATATATTTATCAAAAACTCCATTATTTTCTAACTCATAACCTATTGAGTTTAATGTCTTTTGTACCATTAAAACTATAGCTCCTGTAGAACCTTCACTTAATGGCTCAAAATCATAATTTTCTGCTTTATTCATGTTATAAACTCCAATAATATATTTTACACTCCTAGAAACTGTGTATATATCATGATATAAAAAAGAGTTGATTTCAGTGTAAAGGGAAAATGCTAGTTTATATATAAATTTTCTCTAAAGTTTTTTATTATTAATCCTCATATCATATGAGATTAGTTTAAAACCTATTTTGTTTTTATTTATATAATAAATAGAAGAAAAGAGCAATATTATTGCTCTTTAGCGAATATTAATATTATTAAGTTATTCTTATTTAATAATCAATATTTTCACTACATGTGTATAAAAGTAACATGTTTTATACTCAATAAAGAGATTTTTTCTAAAAACTATAGGTAACATCCATAAAAGCCATATCGTTATTTGATACAGCATCAAAACGATTTGAACCACCAATATAGTCTACCAAGCCAATATTTGCATAAATTCCATCAGAAATATCATACTTTAGCCATGCTCTTTGGAAACCACCTTCATCCATTTTTGAACCAAATAGAGAGATAAGATAGTTTGCTTTAACCGTAGCGTTCATAAAATCTGAACTGATACGAAAAGCGTGTTGATAGTT
>QNZV01000160.1 GCA_003978395.1 Sulfurovum sp.
AAAATGAACAAGTATGGACAGAGGGATTATATATTATTACCCACTTACTTGAACCAATTATTCCTCATGTTTGTGCAGAGATTTCAGAAGAACTATTTGAGTCTAAAAACCTTACAGGTGGAAAAATAGAGATTTTAGATGAGGTCTTTGTTCAAGATACCATTACCTTAGGTGTGGCTGTCAATGGAAAAAGAAGAGCTGAAATAGAAGTAGATGCAGGAGCATCTAAAGAGGATATTATCGCTATGGCAAAAGAGAGTATTCCTAAATGGTTAGAGGGTAAAAATGTTGTTAAAGAGATTTTAGTTCCTAAGAAGATGGTAAATTTGGTAGTTAAATAGAAACTACCAAACTCAACAAATAACCCCAGAGCCAATAACCTTATTATCTTCATAAAAAACAGCTATCTGTCCATAGGCTAGACCAAAGACGGGTGTAGAGAGTTCGACCTCTCCACTCTCTTTGTTCTCATCTAGTGTTACGTTACATGCAATGGCTTGTGTTCGATAACGCACTTTAACGGTAATATTAGAATCATCTAAATCTTTGAAAAGATTAATCTTTTTTATCTTAAATCTATGAGCTTCAAGCTCTTCGCGTTTACCTACAACTACTTGATTCTCTTTTGGATTGATAGACAATACAAAATGAGGGTCATGAGCTCCATTTACAGTAAAGCCTCTTCGTTTTCCAATGGTGTAGTGCATGTAACCCTTATGCTTTCCAACCACTGTACCATCACTATAGACAGTTTCGCCCTCTAAATCTATATCCATGTGTCTCTCTAAGACTTCGGTATAATCGTTCTCTACAAAACAGATTTCAGAACTCTCTTTTTGAGTTGCAAAATCTTGCAGAGGTGGAATCTTACTAGCATACGCTTTTACATCAGTTTTAACCCATGAACCCAAAGGGAAAACCAATCGGGGAAGTACCTCTTTTCGTACTTGTGCCACAAAATAACTTTGGTCTTTCGAGTCATCTTTTGCTGTTGAAAAAAACTCTCCATCACAATTAAGATAATGCCCTGTGGCTACCTTATCAATGCCTAAAGAGTCAGCAAAATCTACCATTTTTCCAAATTTTATATTTCGATTACACATAACACAAGGGTTAGGAGTCAACCCCTCTTTATAAGTCTCTACAAAGTAGTCATAAACATCTTTTTTAAAATCATCAGCCAAATCAAGAAAATGAACATCTATCCCCAAATACTCTCCAACTCGTTGAGCCTTGGTATAGTTGGCTTCATGATAACCCTTTTTTTCATGTAGTTTCATATAGACACCAGTTACATCATAGCCCTCTTTTTGTAACAATATTGCTGTTACTGTTGAATCAACTCCACCACTCATTCCGACTAAAATTGTTTTTTTATTTTCCATTTTTCCTACTTATTATTCCATAAATTTATTTAAGACATACTCTTTAGAGATTTTAGTGTTTAATTTGCTCAACGGAACTGTAACCGATGCCCGTTCAGACCAAGCATGATGGGGTAAAGTCAACTCTGTTGTATTCATTACCTCATCTTCATAAAATATCATATCAATATCTAAAGTACGTGGTGCATCAGTAAATGAGCGTTTCCGTCCAAATTTTTTTTCTACATGCAGAATATAGCGTAAAAGTACTTTAGGTCTTAAACAAGTTTTCACAATTATTAATGAATTATAAAAATATTCTTGTTCCAAATAACCAAATGGTGGATTTTTTAAAATTGGTGCAGTCTCAATAATATCAACTACAGACGATTTTTGTAAAAAATAGAAAAGATGATTAAAACGTCTACGAACATCTCCTATATTTCCCCCTATTCCTAGTGTTGCTTGATAGGGCTTAGTTGATGCTAGTTTAGATAAATAGGGGTAATTTTTTTGATAAAAAAGAGTGTTTCTTGAATCTAGTTTTTTTCTCATAACACCTCAACTCGACCATCAATCATAGTAACCATATCTTCTATACGAATACCAAACTCATTTGGAATATAGATTCCAGGTTCAATGGTATAGACCATATTGTCTTCTACTCTCATATCTGACTTAGCCGAAATATAAGGCATCTCATGAATATCTAGCCCCACACCATGACCTGTTGAGTGTATATAGTATTTTCCCATTCCACCCTTTTCAATAATATCACGAGTCAAGGCATCTATTTTTTTGGCTTTCATTCCAGAACGTGCTTTTTCAATCGCATTATCATGGGCTTTTAGTACTAAATCATAAGCTTTTTGAATCTTTTTACTTTTAAAATTTTGCTCATACTCAAATGCAAAACCTTTACTTGCAGAGACGGTACGGGTTCTATCAGAACAGTAACGTTTATATTTTAAACCTGCATCAACCAACAACAAATCATTTTTTTTGAGCTTGGTATCGGTAGGCAAAGCATGAGGTTTAGCAGCATTTGCATTGACAGCGATAATAGGGTCAAAAGACAAATCGTATTTTCCCTGCCCACTCAAAGCATCTTTTGCCATAAAGGTTAAAAAGTTTTCATCTTTTTTAAAGCCACTCTTATGAATCGAGTCGGCAAAAGCATCAAAAGCTTTTGCTCCAAGTTTTACAGCTTTTTTTAACAGAATAAGCTCTTGGGAACTTTTAATAACCCGTTTTTTGTGAGAAAAGTCTGGAACTTTTTTAAATTTAATTTTAAGACTATTACTTAAGAGTGAAAAATCAAAAATACTCCACTCTTTAGGGTCAATCGTTAATTTTTTAATAGTTGATTTTTTAATAAGTTTATTTGCTTGTCCATATAAATCACCATCAATTATCACTGTTGCCTGTTGAACATTCTCTTTGGCTTCAACCATATAACGAGCATCTGTAATAAAAAAAGCTTCACTTCCTAGCTTTAAAAAAAGTGCATTATCCGAACTGTAGCCACACTCATAATAGATAGCATTTTCATCTTTAACAATATAATTCATGGGATTTTAACCTTGTAGGGTCGGAGGGTCTCCGACCATTTTTTTATTTTTAGTTGTTTTGTAAAGCTACTTTAGCCTCTTGACCTTGTTGTTGCTCTTGAAGTGCTTGTACTTCATTCATAATTTGAATTACCGACAACATTGCCAAATGGTAACCAAATGGACCAAAACCAACAATTTGACCTGCACATACAGGAGCTGTCAAAGAGGTATGTCTAAACTCTTCTCGCTGATGAATGTTTGAAAGATGAACTTCTACTGTAGGAATTTGAATTGCTGAAATAGCATCACGAATAGCAATAGAAGTATGTGTATACGCTGCTGGATTAATAATAATACCTGTCGCATCTCCAAGACACTCTTGAAGTCTATCTACAATTTCACCCTCTAAGTTGCTCTGAAAAAATTCAATCTCTACATTATTTTGCCCTGCAAATGCTTGCATCTGTGCATGAATATCATCAAGTTTCATTGGTCCATAAATATTTTGCTCTCTTACACCCAACATATTTAAGTTAGGTCCTTGGATTACTACTATTTTCATTATTTTTTACCTTAATTTATAAATTTTTGCTGTATTTTATCGAAATTTTCTATAAATATGTAAATAAATATCGAAGAGATACTTTAATACATACTCTACCAATATTGTATTCATTCGAAATCAGAGACTTTAGTCTTGAAATTAATTTTGGGTAGGTACTTCTCTATATTCAGAAAATTTAAACTTTACCTTAATATATTTTTCTAAAAAATATCTATTTAAAAGAAAAATCAATAAAAATAAAATACTTTTTTCCTAAAATACAGCATAATTAAAGAAAAATATAAAGGAAACCTATGTCTTTTGTAGCAAGAGAAGAGGAACTAGCCATATTAGATAGCCAATATAAGAAAAAATCATCAACCTTTATAGCTATTTATGGACGAAGACGAATTGGTAAAACTGAGTTAATCAATAACTTTTTTGCTTAAAAAGAGTGTTTTTACTTCTCTTTAACAGGAGCATATCCTACCACACAAGAGGCTCATTTAGCCAATTTTAGTGATAAATTTTGTATGGAATTTGGGAAAAGCTCTGATGAAGTTATGTTTAAAAAATGGAGTGATGCTTTCAAAGACCCTTTTGTCTTCTTTTTTACAAAATGGGTAGAGAAAACCTCTATGGTTGAACTAATGCAAAATAGAAATTACTTTTTGGGTATCTATCAATCTCAAAAATATAAAATTTGGAGAGGGTATGCCTTTGAAAATCTTGCTCACAATCATATTTTGGAGCTAAAAGATGCATTGGGAATTGGAGCAGTCTTTACCACCTCTCACTATTGGAGATATGTTCCTAAAAATACTGAAGAGCAAGGGGTTCAAATTGATTTACTAATTATTCGGGCTGATGGAGTTGCGAATATTATTGAGTGTAAATTTACCAATAAACCATTTGTAATTACAAAAAAATACGCTTATGAATTGGAAAACAAGGCTACTGTTTTTAATGAGCAAACCAACCATAAATTTATGACTACGGTAGTAATGTTAACGCTTAATGGAGTCAAAGAGAATGAGTACTCGGGTTATCTTTTGGGGGATGATATGTTGATTGGAGATATTGTTTAGGACTTTGGCTTTTAAGTGGGCTTAGTCTTTTGGTATTTGTTTTTTAAGGATGAGGCTACTACAACAAAGTAATAACCATCAAAATATTACCATCTCATCGAACCTACAGTATTTAGGCTTAATTCATTGATATTATTATTCCTATAAACCCACTATCGCTTCATAAGCTGTATCCATCATTTTATCAATCTGTTCATAAGTTATGATATATGGTGGCATAAAATAGACAATATGCCCTAATGGACGAAGCAATACACCATTGTCTAATCCATATTGATATACTTTTAGACCTATACGCTCTTGTGGGGTGTAGCCTTGTAGTTCAATAGCAGAAATCATTCCTGTTTGGCGAACTTCTTTTACATTTTTTAAAGCTTTAAACTTTTCTAATTTTTCTAAAATATAAGCTGATTTTTTTCTATTTTCTCCTAAAACATCCGATGCTTCAAATAGCTCTATCGTTGCCAATGCTGCTGTACATGCCAAAGGGTTTCCTGTATAAGAGTGTGAGTGTAAAAATGCTTTGTGGTCGTTGTAATCGCAATAGAAAGCAGAGTAAATATCAAGGGTTGTCATGGTTATGGCTAGTGGTAGATAGCCTCCAGTTAAACCTTTTGAAATGGTCATAAAGTCGGGGGTCACACCAGCTTGTTCACAGGCAAACATTGTTCCTGTTCGTCCAAAACCCACCATGATTTCATCAGCAATTAAGTGTACTCCATGTTTTTCACAGATTTTTTTTGCTAGTGAAATATACAAAGGATGATACATGTGCATGCTTCCTGCACCTTGTACCAAAGGTTCTATAATAAATGCAGAGATTTCAGACCCTCGCTCTTCTAAAATTTTCTCTAGCTCTATAATCGCCTCTTTGGCACTCTGCTCTGTTTGGTCTTTTGGTACGGGTGTTTGAATGCACGAAATTAATAGTGGGGCATAAGTCTCTTTGTATAACTCAACATCCCCAACACTCAATGCACCTATCGTTTCACCATGATAAGAGTTGGATAGAGATAAAAATAGAGGTCGATGCTCTCCACAGTTCCGATGGTAATGAAAACTCATTTTTAATGCTACTTCAACAGCTGATGAACCGTTATCAGCAAAAAATACTTTCTCTAAACCTTTGGGAGTTAAATTTACAAGTTTTTCAGCTAAATGCACTGCTGGTTTATGTGTAAATCCTGCCAGAAGTACATGTTCCAAAGTATCTAACTGCTCTTTGATTTTAGCAGAGATATATGGGTTTACATGCCCAAAAATATTAACCCACCATGAAGAGATAGCATCAATATACGATTTGTCCTCGAAATCATATAGATAGACTCCCTCTCCTCGACTAATGGGAATTAATGGCAAAGTTTCATGGTCTTTCATCTGTGTGCATGGGTGCCAAATATACTTTAAATCTTCTGTTACTATATGCGAATTCTTATTTTCCATTATTTTCTTTCACTTTTTAAAGGGAATATACTATTAATAAAGTAATTTTTTCATTAATAATTAATAACAACTAGACTAAAATTAGGCAAATTTTACATTAAGGCAAAACAGAATGATAAGTTGGATGCAAAAGAACAACAAATTTTTAATAATTACGATATGGATAGCCACCATTTCATTTATATTTACAGGAGCAACAGCTGGATTTTCCTTTGGAATAAAGAGCAGTAGCATAGGAAAAGTAGGAGAGATTGAACTTAAACGTGATAGATTTGCTATGGAATACAATAATTTATTTGACCGATACAATCAAATGATGCAAGGAAAGTTTGATAAAGACCAAGCAAAAAAAATGGGTTTAGAGCAACAAGTTTTAAACAACATGGCAACAGAAGCAAAAATTCTGAACCTTGCAAAAGAGTTTGGAATTATTGTAACCGAAGAGGAAGCAGGAAAAAAACTATCAGAGATTCCAGCATTTCAAACCAATGGAGTATTTGATAGAACAATTTATGATACTTTTATTTCAAATAGTCATTTTCAACAAGATACCTTTGAAGAGAGCTTTAAAGATCAACTCACTATTGAAAAAATATTAAAAGTCTTAAGTGTAAAAGGTTTAGACAATGAATATAAAGCATTTCAACTTGCTTTTGAAGTAGCCGATAAATTGAAATACTCCATTTTAACAGAAAAAGATATAAATATTAGCACAAATGAAGATAAATTAAAAAGCTTTTGGGAAACAAGAAAAGAGCAGTACAAAAGTGCAAAACAGTATACTTTGGACATTCAATGGACAGAGACAAAAGATACAAATGTAACTGAGAAACAAGTCAATGATTTTTATACCAAAAACAAGTTTAATTATACTGATAAAAATGGAAAAATTTTACCATTAAAAGATGTCAAAGATTTTTTAATAGATGATTTAAAAGTAAAAATAGCACACAAACCTGCATATAAACGTTACCTAAGTTTTCAAAAAGGAGAAAGCAAAAAAACAGAAACCCTAACATTGGATATTAATGACCCTAAGCTTTCTAAAGAGCTATGGAGTGAAATCAACAACCATAAAGTAAATGATTTCATTAAACCAAAAGCGATACATAATAAATATGCCTCTGTAAAAATTGTCTCTATAAACGAACCTGTAACAAAAACATTTCAAGAGGTCAAAGAGCTAATTACTCCTTTATATCAAAAAGAAGCCAACAAGGAAGAATTATCAATATTAGCTGAAAAGAAATTATTAACTATTGATAATGATGAGATAAATGTGTCAAATTTTCTCACATTAGATAACGCAGAAACACAAAATATCGGTCTAAATAAACAGGAAACTGTTACTTTTATATCAAAACTCTTTACTTCTGAGCAAGAAAAAGGTATCATACCTATAGGAAGTAAAGTAATAGTTTACAAAATTGTTGAACAAAAATTAATTACGCTTGAAAACAATAGTACTGATGAACTCTATAAAAATACAGACCAAGTAAAAGAGCAGAGTTTCCAAACAAGCTTAATTAAGAAATTAGACAAAATGTATCCTACTGAATTTTACAAATAATTTTTTAAATATAAAAAACAGTATCAAGGATTGCAAATTGAATAACCCTATCCTAGCTATAGACATTGGCTCTACTAAAATATGTGCTATTATTGGTAAAGTAAAAAATGGTATTATTGAAATTAGCGGACATGGTGTCACTAAATCCCAAGGAATAAAAAAGGGTACTATCACTAATATAGAATTGGCATCAAAAGCTATTAAAATAGCTGTTGATGATGCCAAACGTGTGGCAGGTATCAATTTAACTAGAGCAACCATTTCAATCTCGGGTGCATATACAAAAAGTGTTAACTCTACAGGAGTAGTTAATATTCCAAATCAAGAGATTTCATTAACAGAAATTAATCGTGTAATGCAAACAGCTCTCTACAATGCAAATATTCCAAATGAGTTTGAAGTATTGCATGTATTGCCGTATAAATTTAAAATTGATGAACAAGATTTTATAGAAGATCCAAATGGAATGAATGCTAGTAGAATGGAAGTTGATACGCATATTATCATGACAGCTCGTTCTAATATTGGAAATCTAAAAAAAGCCGTAAATGCTTCAGGTATTGAAATAGATAAAGTTGTACTTAGTGGATACGCTTCGGCTTTAGCTGTTATCTCTGAAAATGATAAGATAAGAGGTGTGGCTGTCATGGATTTAGGTGGTCAAACATCAAATCTTATTGTTCATGTAGGAAACTCTATTCAATACAATGATTTTTTATCTGTAGGCTCTAACCATATTACCAATGATTTATCAATTGCTTTACATACACCACTTGATTCTGCTGAACAACTTAAAATTACACGAGGCAGTCTATTAAATAATAATAACGGAGAAGTAGACCTTCCTATTATTGGAGATGAGAGAAATTTAAATACTGTTTCATTAGATGTTGTGCATAATATTATCTATTCTAGAATGGAGGAAGCACTTACTATTTTAGCGAACTCATTAGAGAGAAGTGAACTCGTAGATCAGCTAGGTGCAGGTATTGTATTGACAGGTGGAATGACTAAAATAGAAGGAACACGAGAACTAGCACAAGCATTAATGCCAAACATACCTGTTCGAATTGGTCATCCTGAAAATGCTACAACTGTATTTGACAACCTAAACTCTTCAGAATTTTCAACAGCTATAGGTTTAATATATCATGATAGAGGAAAGCATACAGAATATGAATTAGAAGGCAATAAAAACATGCTTCATTCTAAAGATTATCAAGCAACAGAATCCCTACAAGACATTACCATGAATAACATCATTAAACCCAAAATAGCAGTATCAACACCATCTTTCTCAGATGAAAAAGAGAGTAATAATAATGACTTATTTAAAGATTTAAGTCATGAACCTAAAAAAGATCCCAACAACCCTTTGCAAAACTTTATGCAATGGGCATCAAAAATATTTTAAGAAAGAAAGAGGAGTAGAATGTGTCTATGGAAGAATTTAATATAACAGAATTATCTGCTGGAGTAAACGGAGCGAAAATTAAAGCGATCGGTGTTGGTGGTGGTGGTGGAAACATGATTAACCACATGATAAGAGAAGGTATTTCAGGTATCGACCTTATTGTTGCCAATACAGATGCACAAGCTTTGGATGCATCCATTGCACCCTATAAAATACAATTGGGTATGCAAGTAACCAAAGGACTTGGTGCAGGGATGAAACCTGCAGTAGGTAGAGAAGCAGCTGAAGAGAGTTTTGACACAATCAAAACCATGCTCGAAGGTGCAGATTTAGTCTTTATCTCTGCTGGTCTTGGTGGTGGAACAGGTACAGGTGCAGCACCTATTATTGCACAAGCAGCCAAAGAAGTTGGTGCATTAACTGTTGCTATTGTAACCAGTCCTTTTGCCTTTGAAGGTAGAAAAAGAAAGCGTTTGGCAAAAGAGGGTCTTGAACTTCTTAAAGAAGAGAGTGATTCTATTATTGTCGTTCCAAATGAAAGATTACTCTCAATTGTAGAGAAAAATTTAGGAATGAGAGAGAGCTTTAGACTTGTCGATTCTGTTCTCTCCCAAGCTGTGGGTGGAATATCAAATGTCATCTTATCACATGGTGCAAATGATATTAACCTTGACTTTGCAGATGTTAAAACAGTTATGAGTCATAGAGGTTTAGCACTAATGGGTGTAGGAGAGTCACAAGGTAATTCGGCTGCATATGATGCAGCTAAAACAGCTATTGAATCTCCTCTACTTGATAATTTATCTATTGATGGAGCTATGGGAATACTGGTTCATTTCCATATTCATCCAGACTATCCATTAACTGAAATTGCTGAAGCAATGGATATTGTTGAAGAGAATGCAGATGAAGAAGCAAGTATTATTTTTGGAACAACTACTTCTGAAGATATTCCATTGGATGAAGTTAAATTGACCATTATTGCAACAGGATTTGAAGACCCTTCAGACATCGAAACAAAAAAACCTATTCCTGAAACAAAAATAGTTGAAGAACCTATAGAAAGAGAAGTACCTACATTGAGAAGACCTGTACAAAGAACTATCTTGAATAGTGGTAGTGCAAAAGTAATTGGTGGCTATGATAATGAAGATTACCTAGATACCCCTACATTTCTTAGAAAACAGATGGATTAAAATATAAAAATGTTAAAAATTTTACTTCTACTCCTCCTTTTAATACCCTACTCTCTTTTTGCTGATGGACATATTTTTGTTTATCATCGTTTTAATGATAATCGTTATCCAACTACAAATATTTCAACTAAAGAACTTAGAAAAGAATTCAACTATCTAAAAAGAAATAATTATAAAGTTGTTCCTATTATTGATATGGTTAATAAAATCAATGCTAATGAAAAAGTTCCTGATAAATGGGTTGCTTTTAGCATAGATGATGGATTTAAAAGCTTCTATACTAATGGTCTTTCTATTTTTAAAGAGTTTAACTATCCATTTACTATTTTTATTGCAGTAAAATATACAGAAGAGAAATATAAAGATTATGTCTCATGGAAACAACTGAAAACTATTTCTAAGTATGGCTCTGTTGAGTTTCACTCTTATGGACATGGACATTTTGGGCAAATGAGTAATAAACAGATTCAAAAAGATATGAATAAAGGTTTAGCACTCATGAAAAAACATTTAAATTATAAGCCTAATCTTTTTGTTTATCCCTATGGAGAATATGATGCACGTGTAGAAAAAATTTTAGAGCCTTATAATTTTAAAGCTGTATTTAATCAAAATATTGGAGCTATTCATGGTGGAACATGTTCAGATACCTATGATTTAGATCGCTCTGCTGTGGTAGGTAGTAATGCAAAAGATTTCAAACTCTATCTTGCCTTTAAAGAGCTTTGTGGTGTCCATTTTAAAAGACCTCTAAGCTATCCCAAAGATAAAATTATTAGAACCATCGAAATAGAATTAGAGGATAAAAGCGTTAAAAAAGCAGAAATTTTCCTATCCAATTCTGGAGGCTGGCATAAAGTAAAAGTTAATAATGGAAAAATTATCTACCATGCTAATAAAAAGATGAAGAGAAATCGTATTAAAATTGGTGTAAAAGTAAGAAATAAAATTAAGCTAATGGTTTTATCTAAATAGATATAATTATTCGAATATTACTAGGAGAAATAATTATGAATAAACAACTTTACACCTTGGCACTCACACCTATTATTTTTATAGCTTGTGCGAATACCGAACCAAAACAAGCAGAGATAGTCGAGAAAGTAACTACGAAACAAGTAGAAATAACAGAAAAAATAGTAGCAAAAGCTCCAACTATAATTATAGAGCCTAAAAAAGCTCAAGCAACTGTTAGTTTTATAGAGAATAAAAAAGTTCTTGAAAAGGGAATGATACACATTAATACATTTATGGGTTCTATGCAACCAACTCTAAAAAGCTTACTTAGAGAAGATTCAACTCATGTAACAGCAATGGGTGCTTGTTCTTCTATGGCAATCCAAATGGTGGATGATTATAATAGACAGATTACTGGTGTAAAATTACGAAGAACAGCTCTGAAATATAGAAACCCTAAAAATAAACCAGATACAGCTGACCGTATGGTAATGGATACTTTTGTAACTACAAATAAGTTTAAACCTCTTGTTGTTGATTTAGGCAATGAGTACCGTGTCTATAAACCTTTGGTAACTAAACAGTCTTGCCTTCTTTGTCATGGTGCAAGAAATGATATAAGCTCAGAGCTTGTAAAAATGATTGATAGAACCTATCCAAAAGATAAAGCTACAGGATTTCAACTAGGAGATTTTAGAGGTGTTGTAGTTGCAGATATAAAAAAATAGAGAGTTTCATAACAACTTTTAAGCTATAATACTCCCAAAATAACTGGGAGTAGAAAAGATGAATAATGTAGTAGAATGGTTAAAAAAAAATGGAAATCTAAAGATTATAGATGAACCATTAGATGTTGAGTTAGAGATACCTCATATCGCTTATATAGAAGTTAAAACAGATAACTCTCGCCCTATCCTATTTACCAATCCAATCAACAGAGCCAAAAATATCCAATATGACATACCTGTACTAATGAATATCTTTGCCAATAAAGAGCTAACTCAAAAAATATTTGGAAAGCACCCGGATAATGTTGCAGAGGGTATTGATAAACTTCTAAAGTTAAAACCACCCAAGGGTTTTATAGAGAAACTGAAAATGATTCCAGAACTTTTTGCACTAAAAAATGTTTTTCCAAAACGTCTTAACTCTACAGGAGAGTGTCAAGAGGTTATAGTAAGAAAAGAGGATATTGATTTAGATAAACTTCCTATTTTAAAAACATGGGAAGAGGATGGTGGAGCATTTATCACAATGGGGCAAGTCTATACTCAGAGCCTTGATGGAGGGATGCAGAATGTAGGAATGTACCGACTTCAACAATATGATAAAAATCACTTAGGAATGCACTGGCAAATTCATAAAGATGCTTCACACTTCTTTGACCAATACCAAAGAGCTGGTAAAAAAATGCCTGTAACCATTGCTATTGGTGGAGACCCTCTTTATATTTGGTGTGGTCAAGCTCCAATGCCTCATGGTATGTTTGAAATGCTTCTTTATGGTTTTGTTCGTGGTAAAAATGCCCAATTGGTTAAATCTATCACAAACGATATTTATATTCCAAAAGATGTCGATGTGGTTATTGAAGGTTTTGTTGACCCTAAAAAAATGCAAATCGAAGGTCCATTTGGCGATCATACAGGTTATTATACACTAAAAGAACCCTACCCCATTATGGAAATTGAGACCATAACGATGAAAAAGAACCCAGTTTTTCAAGCCACTGTGGTAGGGAAACCACCACTAGAAGACAAATACATGGGTTGGGCAACAGAACGTATTTTTTTACCTATGCTAAAACCAATGGCTCCTGACTTAATCGACTACTATATGCCTGAAAATGGTGTATTCCATAACTTAATACTGGGTAAAATGAAAACTCTATATAAAGGTCACGCACAGCAGTTTATGCATGCCTTTTGGGGAGTGGGACAGATGAGCTTTGTAAAACATGCTATTTTTGTGAATGAAGATGCACCTGAATTAGAAGATGACCTTGCTATTACAGAGTATATTTTAAATCGTCTAACCCCTTCTAAAATTCTGATTACACAGGGAATAATTGATGCTCTTGACCACACAGCTAACGAATCATTAGTAGGAGGGAAGCTTGGTATTGATGCTACAGATAAAGAGGTAGAATTGGGAATAGAGACTCCTCTGAACGATAAAGTTCTTTTAGAAAAAATGCAAGATTTAGATTCAAATATTTTAGAGTTAAAACAGTATTTTACCCATACAAAAAATCCTATTTGTCTTATTAGTGTCAAAAAAATAGAATCCATGAAAAATATAATTACTAAATTAAATGGATTAAAAGAGCATATTAAAGTCTTAGTTATTGTAGACAAAATAAATAATGATATTAATGAGCCATATATGTTACTATGGAGAGTAGTAAATAATATTGATGCACAAAGAGACATTATATTAGAACCATTTATAGCAGTAGATGGGACAAATAAGTCACAAGTTGATGGATTCAATAGAGAGTGGCCTGGAGATACTTTCTGTACCAAAGCAACTCTTGATAGTCTACAAAAACGTGGTATTATTGATATAGATGAAACATTTATTAAAAAGTTTGGATTGTTGCCATTTAAATAGAAATAGAAAGGAAAACAAATATGAATATAATAAAAAAAGTTCTTCTATTAACTACTCTTTTCACTCTATTTGCAGAGTCCACACCAACACAAAAAGAGATTGCAAATATTATGAACTTAGCAGGAAAACAACGTATGCTTACTCAAAAAATGAGTAAAGAGGCTCTTTTGATTGCAAAAGATATAAACAGTAAAAAGAATAGAGAAGAGTTAAAGAGAACCATTACTCTTTTTGATACAACTCTTTATGCTCTTTTAGATGGTGATAAAACTTTAAAATTACCCAAAACAGAAGATAAAAAAATTAGAAAACGTATTAAAGAGGTTGATAACCTCTGGAGAGAGTTCAAACCCTTTATTAATAAGATTAAAGAAGGAAAAGTAAATAGAAATGCCCTTAAAGCCATAGAGATGGGAAATATACCTCTACTTACAGGTATGAATTCTATTGTAAAAATGTATGAAAAAAAATATGAATCAGCCTTAAAAAAAAATAGAGTAAAAGTCATTAACTTGGCAGGAAGAGAGCGTATGTTAAGCCAAAAGATGACCAAAGAGCTTCTACTGCTTGCTAACCATTTAGAATCTCATATCTATATAAATAGTCTGAAAAAAGGAGGATTTTTTTTTAAAGATACTCTTTTTAAATTAATGCAAGATAAAAAAGCGATGTCTAACCCTCATACAAAAGAGGAGATTCAAGAGATTCAAAAACTTTGGGAGGAGTATCAATACCATATTGTAAATACTGAACTCTCAAAAGATGGTCTTCTTGTTTTTAATAAAAAAGAGAATAATTTTATAAAGGAAATGACTTCTAAACTTATTAGTGTGGCAACAAAACTAGATAAAGAACGCTATCAAAATGAGCTTAAAAAGTCTGCTAAAGAGTTTGAGACAATACTAATTGGACTTATAAAAGGAGATAGTAGATTAAAAGTTATCAAAAGCAAAAATAAAAATATTCAAAAAGAACTCTCTAAAGTAAAAGATTATTGGAAAGAGTATAAAAAGATAATCATTAATATTGATATATCAAACAAAGGTCTAAACAGAGCAATGCAACTAAATATACCAATTTTAGAACTTATGGATAAAACAGTTAAACTTTATGAAAAAACTGCTAAATAAATTTAAATGAACAGAATAAATTTTATATTTACACAAAAATATAAAATTTACTCTAATCACTTATTATTCAAATATAAAATTCCCTTAAAATTATTTTCCACCAAAATTTTGAGTCCAATAAATTTTATAAATTGAGTCTGGATTTGCGACAACAGCTACACCAATCTCTTTAAATTCACTCTCCATAATATTTGTACAGTGTGCAGGAGATTTTAACCATGCGTCTACTGCCAAATCAATACTCTCTAAACCACCTGCTATATTCTCCCCTATAAGAGTATAATCGGTATAACCATTTGCTCGAATACGGTCATTAAAATGGCTAACATTACCATTGTTTGAACCTGTAACATCCGATGCAGTTCCTGAACCATCATGAGAAAAGGTATCACTTGTAGCTAAATCATTACTGTGTTCATATGCAGAAGCATAAAGTTCATTATTCCATGTTAAGGCTACCGATGGTCCGACAATACCACGTCCATCATTACAGTCTCTAGCTTCTGCTCGTGCATTATTAATTGCATCTAAAATAGCTCTATTTGTTGTTTTAAGTGCAGTGTTAATAGATGCTTCATCTGTTAACGATGATCTTCTTCCTACAGACTCCCCACAACCCACAAAAATTATTGAACTAACTGAAGAGATAAGTGCTAATTTTGTAATATTTTTCATAATATTTCCTTTTATTGTTTGCTGTTCTAAAAAATTATATCAATATAAAACTTAATTATATTTTAATTTTAAAATATAATTAAGTTTTATATTGATATAATTATGTTTTTTACTATAAAAACAATATATTACTCTGTAGTAAGCTCAATAAGAGAAAAAAGGGAGAAAAAAGAGAAAAGTAAGTAATAATCTCTTTGAATATTTATAATTTTAAGTTTTATAGAAGATTTACTCTAAGTCAGATAATGACTCCAAAAGACATTTTTCATCTGATGAAGGATAGCGTGGAGTATTTTTATAGCTAATAGTATCAACTGATTCTTGTACCAATTTATTACTCGCTGTTATAGCTCCATTAAATATAAGCATTCCAAAATCAAAAATTGTATTTTCATCCTCAGCAGGAGAAAAAATAGTATGAAATACAGAACCTATGTCAAAAGCAAGATTTTTACATTGTTCATTTGTAATGTTACTCTCATTCGCTTTATCAAACTGCTTCTCTAGGCTATTTAGTTGAGTATATATTTTATCATTACATACTTTTGCTTCTCGTCCATAATGAATATAACAAATATCATGCTCTTTACAAACTTCATCAATATCATCATAAGCATCAATTTTTATATACTCTTTTATAAGCTCTTGTCGTTGCGTTATATTTAACTCTTTATAGCTTTTTTTTGAAGGATGTTCTATTTTTGGATAGTTCTTTCCACAAAAGCAACCATAATGAAATTGACTATTTAAATTATCAGAAGCTACAGCAGGGTTATCACAGGAGTTTGCATATAGGGAGTTAAAAGATAAAAAAAATATGAATATTTTTTTATAGAATCTTTTCATTTTTTACTACTCTCTTCAACTAAAAGATTCAAAAAATCATTCTCATTAATATACCCAAAACGCATATCTTTAACATTTTCACTTTTAGAGACAAACACAAACATAGGACTCATCTGTTCACTAAGGTTTAGAGGAAGAGGTTCTCTACTTGCATTAATTTGAGCAAAAACAAATTTTTTAGCAATAGCCTCTTGTACATTCTCTTTTGATAAAACTTCTTTTCCCATTTTTTCACAAAATTTACAATTATCTAAAATAACTTCTAGTAAAACTACTTTATCTTCCTCTTTAGCTTTTGCTAGAGCTTCATTATAAGAAGGAAAAATAGAAGTCTCCTTCTCTTTATCAGGAAGAGGTAGCGCAAAAGAGTTTGTATCTATAGTAGATAGAGTATTTTCAATAATCTGCTGATATTGAAACTCATCCGACAAATTATTTTCAGCTAACAGAAGAGAGCTAAATAGAAACAATGAGGGAAGTATTAATTTTTTCATCTATAAATCCTTTTTATAATACTAGCCAATAAATATTAATAGATAGTAAACACCCTATTCACAAAAATTTAACAACATCCCTTCTTTGACAGCTTTATAACTCTCTACTCCAACCAAACGCTTTACAATTTCCAATCCAAAACACAAGGCTGTTCCTGGTCCACGTGATGTCATAATATTTCCATCAGTTACTACCATTTTATCATCTCTGTATCCCTCATGGTTAATTTCCTCTTTTGCATAGGGGTAACAGGTATAGTCATTACCTAAAACTTCTGCTTTCTTAAGGGCTAAAACAGAAGCACACATCGCTCCTACTACTTTTCCATCACGATAAAACTCTTTGATAAGTGCTTGTACTCTACTATCATCACTTAAAGTATACGCATTATCCCAACCACCTGCTAAAAGAATCATATCAAAATCTTCAGCTATAATATTTTTAAGAGCCATATCTGCTTTAATAGTAATCCCATTGTCTCCAACAATTAAATCTGTCTCAATTTCACTCTCTACATACGCTATACGTACATCATTACCTCCTCTACGAAGAACATCTACCAAAGAGATTAACTCTACCTCTTCAAAACCTTTTGATATTGGAATTAGTATTGTTGCCATAAATTATCCTTTTGTTTATTTTTATATATTTGATTGGATTATAGCAAAATTTAGAAGATTTTATATACAATGTGCTATTTAATTTATAGGAGTTAAAATGAATGAATTTTTTAAATCTATTGATATATTTTTTCAATCACTTAATCATATAGTCGAGAACATAATGATGTTTGATATTTTCTTTGGAATGATAGATGGCACAAAAATGCCTTTTGTTGTTGCTATTTTAATTATTGCTGGAGTCTACCTTACCTTAAAAATGGGTTTTGTAAACCTTAGAATGTTTGCACACTCTTTAGCCATTGTAAAAGGAAAATACAAAACAAAAGAGGACAAAGGGATTATCTCCCCTTTTCAATCATTGGCAACAGCACTCTCTGCAACTGTTGGAATTGGTAATATTGCCGCTGTATCTATTGCTATTAGCTTAGGTGGAGCAGGAGCAGCCTTTTGGATGATTATGGCAGGTTTTTTGGGGATGACATTAAAATTTACCGAAGTAACTCTCTCCCTAAAATATAGAGAGTTCCTACCCGATGGAACAATCATGGGGGGAGGTATGGAGTATCTCTCTCGTGGTCTAGCAGATAAAGGTATGGCAAAAACTGGTAAAATAATGGCAATGGTCTTTGCATTTTTTATGATACTTGGAGCATTAGGAGCAGGAAATACCTTCCAAATATCACAAGCACTTCCTATTGTTCAAGGTCAACTACCATTTTTTCAAGATTCGCCATGGGCATTTGGTCTAATAATGGCATTTATTACAGGTCTAGTGATAATCGGTGGAATTAAAAGAATTGCACAGGTAGCAGAAAAAATTGTTCCTATAATGGTTATATTCTACTTGATTATGGTCTTTTGGGTTTTAGCAACATATTTTACAGCTATTCCTCAAGCATTTGCTCTTATTTTCAATGAAGCATTTTCAGCCAACGCTGTAGCAGGTGGAATCTTTGGTGCAATGGCACAAGGTTTCCAAAGAGCTGTCTTTTCAAATGAAGCAGGATTGGGGTCAGCAGGAATTGCACACTCAGCATCACGAGTCAAGTATCCTATCCGTCAAGGTTTGGTCTCACTTTATGAGCCATTTATTGATACCGTTGTGGTCTGTACCATGACAGCTTTAGTTGTTATCTTAACAGGTTCTTACCTTGGAGGAACAGAAGTCTTAGACGCAGCTATTGCTGCCAAACAAGGTTCGCTCATAACCTCTACAGCATTTGGTTCTGTTGTCTCATGGTTTCCAACGGTTCTTGGTTTTGCAATCTTTATGTTTGCATTTTCAACAATGATTTCATGGGCATACTACGGAGAGAGAGCATGGGTTTATCTTTTTGGTTCAAAAACATCTATTGTATATAAACTTATTTTTCTTCTATTTATCGTAATCGCTACCGTTGCAGACACGGGAACAATGGTTGATTTCTCTTCAACACTCTTCTTGGCATTGGCAATTCCAAACCTCTTTGGGCTAATTATTATGTCAGGAGATGTTAGAAAAATGTTAACTGAGTATATAAGTAAACTAAAATCAGGAGAACTCGACAAAGAGGCAATAAGAGATTAAGAAAGGAGCTGTTACTAAAACAGCTCCTTTAAACTAGTTTTTTACTCAACTCTTCCCAATTCTCTTTTAATTCATTATACCCTGCTTCATACGCCATATCTATCTCATCAAAGTTAAAAAGATGCATATTAGCAACCCCTTTTACCTCAAAAAAAGCATCTGCCAATTTTTTGGCAGGCATAGAATTAGAACGAATCATAATCAAAATAGAACGAATAGCCAACGATTTAAAACTAGATAAATCTTCCCCTCGTAGAGGATTAATATTAATAGCCAATGATTTTTCATAATAGGATTTCAACGGTTTTACAGGTAAGTTATCTGAAAATCCTCCATCAATATACGAGTATTCTCCTATTTTCTTAGCTGAAAAAAGAGGGGTTATCGTAGAAGAAGCCACCGTATATGCTATAGGATTTCCACTATTAACATAGTGTGCATCTCCTGTATTAATATCTGTTACACAGGTATAAAAAGGGATTTTTAAATCCCTATATGTCTCTATTTTAAGTCTCTCTTCTAATTTTTTTTCAAGACGTTCCATTTTAAAAATACCAATTGCTCCTGATGCCCAAGCAAAAAGTTCTTTTTTCTCTAAAGATTTTAAAAAATTTAACATATCTTCACTACGCAGACCCGATGCCAAAAAAAGACCCACAATAGCTCCTGCACTAGAACCTGAAACAGCCGTAATTTCAACACCCTGCTCTTCTAAAAATTTAATTGCTCCAACATGGGCTGCCCCACGTAATCCACCACCACTTAGACTTAATGTTATTTTCATTCTGATAACCTTTTATATTTTTTTATGTTTTTAGATATAATAGCAAAAAATAATCTATACAAGGTAGTACTATTCAATGAAAAAAACATTTAAAATTAAACAAGAGAAACTCAAAGAAGAGAGAGCCGTTGATGCAATAAAGAATGAACTTCGTAAATATATCAAGCGTGAAAAGAAAAAAAATTTACCAAATAAAAAAACCATGTATTGGGATTTTGATTGTAAATTTGGAAAAAGTTCTGAATTCGCTCTTGATTGTGATTTTGACCATATTATTAGCGAACTCTCAAATGTTGTTTTAGCAGGATGGGAAGAGTGCTATATTGAAATTATTGCAAAAGCAGTGGATAAACCACTTAAAGAAGAGAGCGTAGAAGAGTAAGTTTTATGAATCTTGGAATCGGTGTATTTACACCCGAAAAACGGAGGTAAAGCCTTCCGATTCCAAAGTAAAATGATTACTTTGAAACATACTTAGCAATAATATCACCCATCTCAGAACATGAACAAATCTCTTGGGCATCGTATGCACCTAAATCACCTGTTCTATAACCCTTAGATAGTGCTTTCTTAATTGCATCATCAATCTTGT
>QNZV01000147.1 GCA_003978395.1 Sulfurovum sp.
CCTAAAAAATCTTGATGGTCTAATCCAATAGGAGTAATAACTGAAATCTCTTTTTCTATAACATTCGTTGCATCAAACTCTCCACCCAAACCAGCTTCGAGTATCAAAACATCAACCTCTTTTGTTGCTACAAATGCCAAGAGAGTTGTGTATTCAAAATAACTCAAAGATTCACTCATCTCTTTGCCCAAAATAGCATAGAGTTGATGATGTGCATCATCTAAAGCATTATCGGATATATCATCTCCATCAATCCAAATACGCTCATTAAATTTTATAATATGAGGGGAAGAGAAATGAGCTACACTTCTATCTTTATCATTATTTAAAAGTGTTGCCATAATTCGACCTGTGCTACCCTTGCCATTTGTGCCAACAATATGAATAACCAAAGGTCTTAATATATAGGGCTTTAAACGTGCATAAGCCTTATGAACTCGTTCGTGGTCAATCTCTTTATAATAGAGAGGTTTATTCTCTATAAAATTTTCAAAACTTGGACTATTTTCCATGTTGTAATAACCCTTTTGCTGAAATATATGAAATAAATTCATCTAATGCTTTTACAGAACCTTGTTCAATGGCTTTAAACCGTAAATCATTAGAGATAATAGCTGATGGTCGAATAGGAAACTCATAACGTCCTACGATAGAACGTTCTTCTTTAGTTTTGCCCTTTTCGAATATAAATTTCAAGCTAATATTTGCTTGATAATAGACGACATAGCCATTACGATTATACTGTAAGGGGACAAAATGAATTGATTTGTAAGAGACTTTTAGACTACTCCCTGCATCCTCTTTTTTAGAAGATTGACTCTTTAAACGGGTATACAATGCTCTATTCAAAGCATCTTTGACCAAAACAGCATTTTCAGGGTCAGAAAGAGATACCTCTACTTCGGTATAGACCTTTTGAGTTATGATATTTTTACTGTAATGAGATGAGGGTTTATAGCCACAAGCACTCAATAGAAAAAATATACCTATTAAGAACCATAGTTTTAACATTAAACTCTCCAATCTATCTCTTTTTTCCCAACACTTTTTAAGTAGTTATTGGTTCGAGAAAAAGGCTTTGAAGCCCAAAATCCACGATATGCAGATAATGGAGAGGGGTGTGCCGATTTGATAATCATATGTCTGTTTGTATCAATCGAAACACCTTTTTTTTGAGCATACGCACCCCATAAGATAAAGACTACATTTTGACACTCTTGATTAATAACTTCAATAATCTTATCAGTAAACTCTTCCCAACCTTTACCTGCATGAGAGTTGGATTTTCCTACTTCTACAGTCAATACTGAATTTAACAACAGAACACCCTGCTCAGCCCATGGTTGAAGATAGGGTGTGTGAAAATTATCAATATCCAAATCTTCTTGTAACTCTTTATAAATATTTATTAATGATTTAGGTAAAGGTTTCACTTCAGGCAATGCCGAAAAACAAAGCCCATGAGCATGACCTACTGTTGGGTAAGGGTCTTGCCCTAAAATTACTACTTTTACCTTGTTTAAGGGTGTAGAGTTCAAAGCATTGAACCAAAGAGAGGCTTTAGGTAAAATATTTTTACCAAGTTCTTTTTCATTTAAAAGAAATTTTTTTAGCTCCTGCATATATGCTTTATCAAATTCATTTTCAAGGAGAGCCAACCATGAAGCTTCTAATTCTATTTTATGTTTCATAATTGGATTATAGCAAAAAAACTACTTATGCTCAATACCACTGTTATTAATTATAGTTATTTTTAGGTACTTTTCTCTATTATTCCATACCAAAAAATATCAGGAGATAGATTATTATGTTAAATAGTGAGAAGATAAAAGTTTTCAAAATAGAGTTAGAAAATAGAAGAGATAAAATAAAAGAGAATTTAAAGGTAACGACTCAAGAGATAAATGGTCTAAATAGTAATGAAGTAAAAGATGAAGCTGATTACGCTTCAATCTCTATAGATAGAGCTGTTGACAATGCTATTTTACTTCAACAAACACAAGAGTTAAAAGAGATTGAATCAGCATTAAATAAAATTAATGAAAATATATATGGTATTTGTGAAATGTGTGAAGAGGAGATAGATATTAAAAGATTGGAACTTAAAATATTTGCTAAATATTGTATAGTATGTAGAGAAATCATCGAAAAAGAAGCATCTGTTTCAAACAAAAGGACTCCACTATTTTAGTACATATCTGCTGTGCTGTAGACAGCCACTATTTTTTAAAAAAGCTACAACTAGACTACCCTAAAGAGACGCTAGTAGGATTTTTTTATGACCCGAATATACACCCTTATAGTGAGTATCAACTTCGGTTACTTGATGTAAAACGCTCATGTAAAATATTGGGAATTGAGCTGATTGAAGGAGAGTATGATACCCATAATTGGTTAGAAGCTGTTCGTGGGTTTGAGAAAGAGCCTGAAAAAGGGGCAAGATGTGCTATCTGTTTTGATAGACGTTTTGAAATAACAGCTCAAAAAGCTTCTGAATTGGGCAAAAAAATATTTACATCTACACTTTTAACTTCTCCTAAGAAATCACTAAAACAACTGAAGCATGCAGGAGATGCGTTGGGGGCAAAGTTTGGGATAACATTTGTTGCTCCTGATTATCGTAAAGCTTCTGGGACTCAAGAACAAAATATATTGGCAAAAAAAGATGCCTTGTATCGACAAGATTATTGTGGATGTTTGTTTGGGTTAACCATGCAACGAGAGCAACAACAAAAACTGGCTGATGAACTTTTTTCTCCTATATCACAACAGATACAACCCGAATCTATTGAAGCACGGATTGAACTCTATAAACAACGTTGGGAGTATGAAGATAATAATATTGAGTATAAGATTATTAAAGAGCGTTTTTTAAATTGGCGACAAATTCATGGTCTATTGAAAGTAAAAAAAGAGGTTATTCCTGCACATTTTTTACCCTATTCTACTCTAAAAAATGAATATACGAGAGGAAAAGTAGATGTTCAAGTAGGAGAGCTATATCATATGAATCGTGATGAGGTAAAATTTATCACACTTGATACATACAATAAACTCAGTCATAATCATTATAAAAATATATATCAGCTTATTTACAACCCTCCTTCCTTAAAAAAAGAAATTAATATACGAAATAAATTAATTTCAAACATTTACAACCTATCTCTTATAATTATTGTTGAAATTGTTCCTACTCAAAAAGTTGAAATCCTTTATAAAAGCCACATATATGAGGATGTGAGAGAAGTTCTTTTGAAAATTTAGCTAATTTTAGATAAAATATTCAAAATTTTCTTTTAAAGGCTTAATTAATGCTATATAACGTAGTTGAAATTCAAAAAATATTACCACACAGGTATCCATTTCTACTGCTTGACCGTGTTACCAAACTTGAAGAAGGAGTTAGTATAGAAGCCTACAAAAATGTTTCTATCTCTGAACCTGTTTTTCAAGGACACTTTCCAGACCACCCTATATACCCAGGGGTTATGATTATTGAAGGTATGGCACAAGCAGGAGGGGTATTGGCATTTAAAAGTTCAAGTAAAGAAGAGCAAGAAGCAGCGGCAAACAAAGTTGTTTACTTTATGAGCATTGATAAAGCAAAATTTAGATCTCCTGTAACACCAGGAGACCAACTCATTTATAAATTAACAGTTATAAAACAGCGTGGGACTATTTGGCAACTTGATGCAAAAGCTTATGTAGATGATAAATTGGTTGCTCAAGCTGAATTAAAAGCAATGATTGTAGATAAAGATAAACAATAAAAGAGATCAAAAAGGTTTTCCGTGTCAAATATACATCCAACAGCAATTATAGAAGAGGGAGCAGTAATAGGTAAAAATGTGACTATCGGTCCATTTGTTACAATCTCTTCTCAAAGTATTATTGGCAATGATACAATTATTGATGCCCATGCAAATATAGCAGGCAAAACAACAATAGGAGAAGGTAACCATATTTTTTCTCATGCTGTTGTCGGTTCTATTCCTCAAGACTTAAAATTTTCAGGTGAAGATGTTCAACTGATTATTGGAAATAATAATAAAATTCGTGAATTTACACTCATTAACCCTGGAACAAAAGGTGGTGGAAGCATCACAAAAGTTGGCAATAATAATCTGTTGATGGGGTATGTTCATTTAGGTCATGATGTTATTATGGGAGATAACTGTATCTTAGCAAATGGTGCAACCTTGGCAGGTCATGTTGAGCTAGGAGATAATGTTGTTATTGGAGGATTTACCCCTGTACATCAATTTGTTCATATTGGAGACTTTGCAATGATTGCTGGAGCATCAGCTCTAAGCCAAGATATTCCACCCTACTGTTTAGCAGAAGGGAACCGTGCCACACTTAGAGGTCTTAACCTAACTGGTCTAAGGAGACATCTAAATAGGGATGATATTAATGAGTTAAAAGTAGCCTATAGAGAACTGTTTGAAAATGGTCAAGCACTACAAGAGACAGCTGAAACACTACTAAAAAATAGTGAATCAGAAATTATAAAAAATTTACTAACGTTTATCACAAAATCAAAGCGTGGTATTCCATATATAAGGAAAAATATTAATGGCTAGAAAAACATGTAGCTTTTGTAACACAACAGAGAAAGATACCAACCCGTTTATAGCAGGAAATAGTGTATACATCTGTTCAAATTGTGTAACATCTGCTTATAAAATTCTCTTTGGAGAAGAAGAGACTATAGCAAACACCACAGAGAGCCAACCTCAGACACTGCTCATTCCAAAAGAGATACATAAGATGTTAAATGATTATGTCATAGGTCAAGAGCAAGCAAAAAAAACACTCTCTGTAGCTGTATATAATCACTATAAAAGAATTTTTAAATATATTCATGATAACGATACATCTATTGAAAAATCAAATATTCTACTAATTGGTCCTACAGGTTCGGGTAAAACACTTTTAGCACAAACCATTGCACGATTTTTGGATGTACCCATTGCTATTTCTGATGCAACCAACTTAACCGAAGCAGGTTATGTAGGAGAAGATGTCGAAAACATTTTAACCAAACTACTTCAATCTGCTGATGGAGATGTTGCAAAAGCAGAACGTGGAATTATCTTTATTGATGAGATGGATAAAATAGCTCGAATGGGAGAAAACCGTTCAATTACAAGAGATGTTTCAGGGGAAGGTGTTCAACAAGCACTGCTTAAAATTATTGAGGGTTCAGTCGTCAATATTCCACCAAAAGGTGGGCGAAAACATCCTAATCAAGATTTTTTACAAATTGATACATCAAACATACTTTTTATTTGTGGTGGAGCATTTGATGGAGTTGAAGAGATTATCCAACGACGATTGGGTGCAAATCAACTTGGATTTGGACAAACAAAACGAAGCTCTAAAGAGAATTCTAAGGTTATGCACTTAATTGAATCTGATGACCTGGTTCAATTTGGTATTATTCCTGAACTTATTGGACGACTTCATGTTACTGCAACACTAGAAGAGATTACACTTGAAGATATGATAAGAATTTTAACTGAACCTAAAAATTCAATTATGAAACAGTACCAAAAACTTTTCGAGATAGATAACGCTGTTTTAACTTTTGAGCAGAGTGCCTTAGAAGCAATTGCAACAAAAGCAATTAAAAGAAAAACAGGTGCAAGAGGTCTACGATCAATTATGGAAGAGGCTCTACTAGATATAATGTATGAACTTCCTGAACTTGAAGGTTATGAAATTATTATTACAGATGATGTAATAGAGAACGGTATAAAACCACTTTATATAAAAAATTCAAAAACAGCATAAGGTAAAAAAATGTTTAAAAGACTTTTAGGAATGTTTTCAAATGATTTAGCAATAGATTTAGGAACGGCAAATACACTGGTTCTGGTAAAAGGAAGAGGAATTTGTATTAATGAGCCATCAGTAGTTGCAATTCAATACGACAAACATGGACGTGAGCATATCTTGGCAGTTGGTCAAGAGGCAAAAGATATGGTAGGAAAAACACCTGGTAATATTAAAGCTATTCGACCAATGAGAGATGGGGTAATTGCTGATTTTAACACAACAGAGATGATGATTCGTTATTTTATTGAAAAAGTACACAATAGAAAAGGTCTTTTTTCTCCTAGAATTATTATTTGTGTTCCATTTGGATTAACTCAAGTTGAACGAAAAGCAGTTAAAGAGTCTGCTATGTCAGCAGGAGCAAGAGAAGTTTACCTTATTGAAGAGCCTATGGCCGCAGCTATTGGTGCAGGTATTCCCGTAAAAGAGCCAAATGGAAACCTTGTTGTCGACATTGGTGGAGGTACTACTGAAATTGGTGTCATCTCTTTGGGTGGATTGGTTCTCTCAAAATCCATTCGAACAGCTGGAGATAAAATTGATAAATTTATTATAGATTATATGAAGAAAAATTTCAATCTTCTTATTGGCGATAGAGTTTCAGAAGAGATGAAAATAAGTATTGGTACAGCTATTCAACTGGATGAAGAACTCACTATAAATGTAAAAGGTAGAGACCAAGTAACAGGTCTTTTAACCTCTGTTGAAATTACTTCAGAACATATCAGAGAAGCAATCAAAGAACCACTAAAAGAGATTGGCGAAGCACTCAAACTTGTGCTAGAACAGACTCCTCCTGATTTAGCAGGAGATATTGTTGAAAATGGTATTGTACTTACAGGAGGAGGTGCCTTAATTCGTGGATTGGACAAATATCTATCTAATATTATTAAACTACCTGTTTATGTGGCAGAAGACCCTCTATTAGCTGTAGCAAAAGGTACAGGAAAAGCACTTGAAGAGATCGACTTACTACAACAAACCGTTTATGAAGAATAGTAAAAAAATTTTTTTATCTCTTTTTATTATTATAATAATTTTCCTCTTACGAAAAGAGGAATCTTTTCAAGATAAGTTTGCCACATTTACCTTGCCTATTAAAGAGAGTTATTTAAACATAAGCAATAGTATCAAAGATGCTAAAGAACAATACTTATATCAAGCTGATTCTATAAAACAGTTCAAAAATGAAAATCTTCTACTCCGAAAGTATCTTTATCAACAGAAAATGAGAATTGTTAAACTGGAAGCTCTACATACCTATAATGAAGAACGTTTTAATCTTCATAAAAATATTTTACGGGTTCAGACTATCTCTTATAAAAAGCTCAATGACTTTTCACAAATTTATCTTACCAAAGGTTCTGAACTCCAAAAAGATAAAATTTTTGGACTTATTCAGAAAAATGTTGCAGCAGGTATTGCTATAAAAACGGATGAACCACTAAAAGGGATTCTGCTTTCCAATGAGGAGTGTCAATTTTCAACATTTATCGGAGAGCAAAAGAGACCAGGAATTGCAAAAGGGATTGATGCTCAAAGTATGGAGGTTAATTTTATTCCCAAATGGTCTAAGATTAATATTGGAGATAAAGTTGTTACTTCAGGGCTAGACAATATTTTTCTACCAAATATTCCTGTAGGGGTTGTAACCAAGGTAATCACAAGAAGTACTTACAAAACAGCTATTATTAAAATTTATGCTGATGTACTCCATCCAAACTTTTTTTACTTAGTTAAAAAAGTTACACACAAAGTAGAAGACCTTAACATATCAGCAACTACACCTGACAACAATAACACAAAATTGAAATAGAGGAGAAAACATGTCAAGCAACACCCCATCATCTACTGCACCTTGTTTTATAAATTATATTGTAGTAGCCCTATTTCCTACTCTATTTTTTGTAGGAATTGTACTAGGATATTTAAATCTAATTTCGCTAAAAGTAAATATGCACTCTTTGATTATTATTGGAGTCATTTATATTACATACTTACTTTTTATTAAACATAATGCAAATTATGCCATTTGTAGAATGCGTAAAGAGTACATTAACCTACAAAAAGAGTTACAAAAAAGTATTAAAGAGAACTCTTTAACTATTTTCAATGAGACAAAATCAACCATTAATATTACTAATTTTATCTCTGAATATTACAAAACATTTAGAAATGATAACTTCTCTTCTGTTGCACCCTCTTTCTTTCCAATGTTGGGTATTTTAGGTACATTTACAGCTATTGCACTCTCTATGCCTGATTTCTCTTCAACCAATACAGAAGCATTAGATAGAGATATCTCTTTACTTTTAGCAGGAGTAGGTACAGCATTTTATGCCTCTATCTATGGTATTTTTCTCTCTATTATATGGACTTTTTTTGAAAAAAGAGGTTTATCAAAAGTAGATATAGATTCACATCAACTGCATGAAGTTTACAACTCATATATTTGGTCAGAGAGTGAACTAAGCCGTCATGAACATATGCAAGATGAGATACGTGACCAAAAGATGATAAATGCACTCAAAGAGACATTTAACTTAGAGTTTATCCAAACTTTAAATGAAAAGCACTTAGAAAATTTTCAAACAATTATAAATGAGACCAATAAAAACTTTGTAACTGTTACAAACCATATGCAAATGGTATCTACTGATTTAAAAGATACCATTTCAAAAATTCATAACTCTCAATCAGCACTTACTGCTAGTGATAAAATAGAGCAAAATATACGAGATTTTACAAAAACTACCCAAGAGTTAACCAACAGTATTCACAGATTTGACTCTTCACTAGAAAATGCATTAACTCTTAGCTTTAAAAAGATTGATAATGAGCTGGGTGATATAATTGTTAAATTAGCCAATTTTGCCAATAGTACAAGTCAACAAAATTATATTTTACAAGAGACTATAAGTAAATATCATCAACAAATTTCAAATACAATAGCGAATAGATAATGTTTAAAAAGAACAATAACAACAGTGAAAATAGTAACTTTTGGATATCTTATGCCGACTTAATGGCAGGACTATTGTTTATTTTTATTTTACTTATTGGCTCGATTATGGTTAAATCAACAACACTCAGAAATGCACTACATGATAAAGAGACCATATTAGACAAACAGAAAGAGGCGTTAACAGAACAAGAAGAGGTTTTAGATGAACAATCAGATAACCTCATTGACTTGTCTCAAAGTATTGCAGTTAAAACCGATGAGATTACAAAACTTCGTAATCTTTTAGCTCAAAGAGAAGCTTCTTTGGAACAGAGTAATAAAGACTTAATAGTTTCAAAAGAGGTTCTAAAACTAAAAGATGATGAATTAAAAAACCTAAATCAGCTACTCTTAGCTCAAAATACGAAAATAGATAACTACTCAAATCATATTGTCCTATTGCAAAATATAAATGAAGAACAGAACTCTACTATAAATAAGAATAAAACTAAATTGGATGATTATAAAAATAAAATAGTTCTTCTATCTAATAATCTAACAAAACAAGATGAGAGTTTAAAGATGAATGAAGAGAAGCTTCTAAAGCTTCTACAAGCACTTGATAATAAACAGACGAAGTATGATAAACTTTTAGAGAACCTACAAGCTCAAAGAGCAAAAATAAAATCGTTGACTGGTATTAAATTGAAAGTCATCTCTGAACTAAAAGCATCTTTGGGTAAAAAAATAAATATTGACAAAAAAAGTGGTTCTCTGCGACTTGCCTCTAATATTCTATTTGATAAAGGTTCAGCTACACTAAAAGATGGAGCAAAAAAGGAGCTTAAAGCTAATTTTATAGAATATGTTAATGCACTGATTTCAAATCCAAATATCAGAAAACATTTAGATAAGATTATTATTGAAGGTCATTCTGATTCAGATGGTTCATATCTTTATAACCTTGACCTTTCTCAAAAACGTGCTTTTGCTGTTATGCACTATCTCTTAACATTAAATTATATAAAAGAGCATAATATTAAAGAGAAATTGGTTGCTAGTGGTCGTTCTTATCTCGATACGATAAAGGTAAATGGAGTTGAAGATAAAGATGCTTCACGAAGAATAGAAGTAAAATTTAGACTCAAAAATGAAGATGCTATGTATGAGATAGAGAGAATTTTAGATGCAGATTAATTTTGAAGCTACCGAACTAAAAAAAGCTAAAAAATACGTAGAGAGATTAACAACTAAAGAGGAAGAGTTAAAAGAGAAGATGAGTAAAAAATCTTCCTCTTTTTTTAAAGATTTATTTAAATTTCTCTTTAAGTAATTCTAAAAAAAGATCAAAATTTTCCAATTTATATGAGCCTTCTCTTTGAACTTTTCCCCACATTGGTTCGGGGAAATAGCTATCCTCTTCAAATCGTGCCATAATATGCCAATGAACGTGGGGCATGTAGTTTCCAAAAGAAGCGATGTTTATCTTTTTGGGTTTAAAAAAAGACAACATCTCTTTTTCTATAATCTCTAAGCTCTTCCATATCTCCTCTTTCTCTTCTTTAGAACAATCAGAAAACTCTTGATGTACTTTTTGGGTAAATACCTTCAACCATGGAATTTCACTCTTCTCTACTTCTATTTTTATTAAACTATTTTCATAAATCACGATAAACCTTCTGTTTTTGATAATAGTATGCTAATTCAACTTAAAATTATAGTAATTAATTGAAGTTATTATAATTGATAAATTGATTTATATCAATCTTTTTTGATTTCATCTGTGATAATCTTAACTTTAAGTTATAAATAATATATATTATTTAAAAAAATTTTGATACAATAACTAGTTTTATTTTTTAATATATATTTAATATGACGAATTGATTAAATCTAGGAGGAAATAGTATGGCTTTGAATAGAAGAGATTTTCTAAAGAGTGCAGCAGCAGCGTCAGCAGCATCTGCAGTAGGAATTGCTGTTCCATCAAATCTTGAAGCATCATCAAATGAGGCTCAAAAAGATTGGAGATGGGATAAAGCAGCATGTAGATTCTGTGGTACTGGTTGTGGTATTATGTTGGCAACAAAGGGTGGAAAAATTGTTGCAGTAAAAGGTGACCCAGCAGCACCAGTAAACAGAGGTCTTAACTGTATTAAAGGTTAT
Organism: Sulfurovum sp.; assembly: GCA_003978395.1. Classification (GTDB taxonomy): domain Bacteria; phylum Campylobacterota; class Campylobacteria; order Campylobacterales; family Sulfurovaceae; genus UBA1140. The sequence goes on from QNZV01000147.1 coordinate 10,952, forward strand.
TTTAATGCAAAAATCATGTATGGTGCTGATAGACTTAAACAACCATTGTTAAGAATGAATGACAAAGGCGAATTTGATAAAAAAGGTAACTTTAAACCTGTATCATGGAAACGTGCTTTTGACGAGATGGAAAAACATGCTAAAAAAGCATTAGCACATGGTGGTCCAGAGTCTGTTGCTGTATTTGCATCAGGGCAATATACTATCATGGAAGGGTATGCTGCTCAAAAAATGATGAAAGCTGGTTTCCGTTCAAATGCTATTGACCCAAATGCTAGACACTGTATGGCTTCTGCTGTTGTTGGTTTCTACCAAACATTTGGAATTGATGAGCCAAGTGGATGTTATGATGATATTGAGCTTACCGATACAGTTGTATCTTGGGGTTCAAATATGGCAGAGATGCACCCTATTTTATGGTCTCGTGTAACAGATAGAAAACTATCCGACCCAGAGAGAGTAAAAATTATCTCTATTCAAACTTATACTCATAGAACTTCTGATATTGCTGATACAGAAATTCTTTTCTCTCCAAATACTGACTTGGCTCTTTGGAACTATGTTGCTCGTGAAATTGTAATGAGAGACAAAAAAGGTGGTGGTAAAGAGGATATTATAGATTGGGATTTTGTTAATAAAAACATGGTTTTTGCAGCTGGTCCTGTAAATATCGGTTATGGTTTAAGAAGAGCATCTGATAAATCTATCAAAGATGGTAAATATACAGCGCTTGAGATGCAAACCATTAACAAAGAGATGGAGAAAAAAGTCTCTGCCAAAGAAGCACCTGCACTTGCACCATTTGGGTACAAAGAGGGTGATATAATGAAAAACACTCCTGGTACACTTAAACACTGGCATATCTCTTTTGAAGATTACAAAAAATCTTTAGAGCCATACACACTTGAATACACAGCAAAAATTGTAAAAGGTGACCCAGATGAAGACATTGAAGTATTCAAAAAGAAACTTCAACAACTGGCAGACCTCTATATTGAAAAAGATAGAAAGATAGTTTCATTCTGGACAATGGGTATGAACCAACATACACGTGGTACATGGGTAAATACACTAAGCTACAACGTTCACTTTATGCTTAACAAACAAGCTGTTCCAGGTTCAGGAGCGTTCTCATTAACAGGTCAACCATCTGCTTGTGGTACAGCTAGAGAAGTTGGTACATTTACACACAGACTTCCTGCTGATATGATGGTTAAAAACCCTAAACATAGAGCAATGGCAGAGAAAAAATGGATGATTCCTGCAGGAACACTTAATGGTGTTGGTAAACAGCATATTATGAAAATCCACAGAGACATCGAAGATGGACTTGTTAAATTTGCATGGGTCAATGTTTGTAACCCTTACCAAGATTCTGCAAGTGCAACTCACTGGATTAAAGCAGCCAGAGAGATGGATAACTTTATTGTTACAAGTGATGGTTACCCAGGTATCTCTGCAAAAGTTTCTGACCTTGTTTTACCATCAGCAATGATTTATGAAAAATGGGGTGCTTACGGAAATGCTGAACGACGTACACAGCACTGGAGACAACAAGTTCTTCCTGTAGGAGACGCAATGTCTGATACATGGCAGTGGGCTGAGTTCTCTAAAAGATTTACAGTTAAAGACCTTTGGGGCGAGCAAGCACCAAGTGGACCAAGAAAGAAAGCACTTCCTTCTGTAATTGCAGAGGCTAAAAAAATGGGCTATACAGAAGATACAACCATGTTTGACATTCTCTTCAATAACAAAATAGCAAAATCGTACAAACTTGACCAAAATGACCCTGTCCAAAAAGGGTATGATAACTCTGAAGGTTACGGAGATAGCAGAAATGTTGTTGGTTCTGATGGTAAAGTATTTAAAGGATACGGTCACTTTATTCAAAAATATCTATTTGAAGAGTACGCTGCATTTACAAGAGGACATGGTCATGACCTTGCTCCATTTGATATGTACCACAAAGTACGTGGACTTAAATGGCCAGTTGTTGATGGTAAAGAGACACAGTGGAGATTTAACGTTAAGTATGACCCATATGCAGCAAAAGCAGCTAAAGGAACAGATAATACTCATGCATTCTACGGTAAATTGGCGAAGAACCTTCTGCAAGGTAATTTAACTGGTCCAGATAAAAAGCTAGGTAAAAAAGCACTTCCAAACAAAGCGAAGATTTTTGCTAGACCATATATGGATCCTCCTGAAATGCCAGATGAAGCTTATGATACTTGGTTATGTACAGGTCGTGTTCTTGAACATTGGCACTCAGGTACAATGACCATGAGAGTTCCAGAGCTTTTCCGTGCTGTTCCAGAAGCATTATGTTACATGAATCCAAAAGATGCAAAAGCAAAAGGTCTTAAACAAGGTGGATTGTGTTGGGTTGAATCAAGAAGAGGTAAAGTAAAAGCGAGAGTTGAAACCAGAGGTCGTAACCGACCTGCACGTGGACTTGTATTTGTACCTTGGTTTGATGAAAAAGTATTTATTAACAAAGTGTGTCTTGATGCTACTTGTCCAATGTCTAAACAGACAGACTACAAGAAGTGTGCAGTTAAAATCTATAAGGCGTAATTTATGGCTAACTCTAACAACAATAGACGAAAGTTTATGGCAACGACTCTTCAAAGCGTAGGTCTTACAGCTCTTGGTGGATTGTTGTGGAGTGGCTATACAGATGAAGTAAAAGCATCGCCATTGGTACTGCGACCCCCTGGAGCGATTAAAGAGGATGACTTTTTAAAAGCGTGTATAAAGTGTGGTCTATGTGCCCAAGCGTGTCAAAATAGAGAAACAAACCTAGACAAAGAGACAGGAGTTGCCAAAGAAGGAACGCTAAAGATGGCAAAAGGTGGAGACCATAAATTGATTGGTACTCCATTTTTTATACCAACAGAAGTACCCTGTTATATGTGTGAAGATATTCCTTGTGTTCCTGTCTGTCCATCGGGTGCTTTAGACCAACTCTCCGTATCTAATGACAAAGGAGAGCTTGATATAAATAAGGCTTCTATGGGATTGGCTGTGGTTCATAAAGAGTCTTGTATTGCCTTTTGGGGGATTCAGTGTGATGCTTGTTATCGTGCGTGTCCTCTTTTGGGAGAAGCCATAACTATTGAGATGCATAGAAATGAACGAACGGGTAAACATACTTTTATGTTGCCTATAGTTCATGATGATGTATGTACAGGATGTGGTCTTTGTGAACAGGCTTGTGTCACAGAGAAACCTGCTATTTTTGTACTTCCAAATGAAGTTTCAAAAGGTATTGCAGGAGACCACTATGTAAAAGGTTGGGATAAGAAAGACCAAGACCGTGTTCAAAATGCTAAAGCTATCGAGACAACAACCCAGCGAAGTAACCAAAGTTCAACAGATTACCTTAACTCAGGAGATTTATACTAATGAATAAAATTAAATATCTACTCCTAAGAAGATTTACTCAAGTTGGATTATTGGTGCTCTATTTTGGAGCAAACGCTTATGGTTGGAATATCCTAGCAGGAACATTTGGTTCATCTCTGCTCTTTGGAACCATTCCTTTAGCAGACCCTTACACCACTCTTCAAGTGTTGGCAACAGGGTTTGTTTTGGGTGCAGATGTACTTTTGGGTGCAGTAATTATCACTTTTTTCTACTTTATAGTAGGTGGAAGAGCCTTTTGTTCTTGGGTCTGTCCTATCAATATGGTAACAGATTTAGCAAACTGGCTTAGACGCAAACTTAAACTGGATAAAGATGAAGTCAACTACAGGTTTTTAAAGAGAAATGCTAGATACTGGATAATGATTCTAGGTCTTATTGTCTCTGTTGTGGTCGGAATTTCTGCGTTTGAAGTATTGAGTCCTATTACAATAATGCAAAGAGGGATTATCTTTGGTTTTGGTTCAGGGATAGCTGTTATCTTCGCAATTTTTCTTTTTGATGTGTTTGGTGTAAAAAATGGTTGGTGTGGTCACTTGTGTCCTTTGGGTGCAAGTTATTCATTGATAGGTAAAGCAAGTCTTATTCGGGTAGAGCATGACCATGAAGCTTGTACAGCATGTATGGAGTGTAAGGTTGTCTGTCCTGAAAATCATGTATTACACATGATAAACAAAGAGAGTATTCATGTCTTGGACGGAGAGTGTACCAATTGTGGTAGATGTATTGATGTCTGTGGAGATGATGCTCTGAAATTTAGTATACGAAATTATCTAAAAAAATAGGAGGAATGAAAAAATGACAAAAGTTATAAAAGTAATCGCAGTAGCTTCACTATTGGCTCCAACACTTTACGGTGCTAGTACAGCAGGTTGTAAAGGGTGTCATGGTGCTAATTTTGAAAAGAAAGCAATGGGAATGTCTAAAGTTGTAAAGGATATGAGCAAAGCTGATATTTTAACTGCATTTAAGGGTTACAAAGATGGCTCTTATGGTGGTGCTATGAAAGGCATAATGAAAGGGCAAGTAGCTTCTTTTTCTGATGCTGATATGGAAGCAATAGCTTCAGAGATTAAAGGTGGTGGTGCAACGGCTCCTGCTAAAACTGAAGCAACTCCTGCCAAAGCAAAAGGTCCAGTTGTTGTAGATATTAATGCAAAAGTAAATACAGCAGAGAGATTATCAAAAGATGACCTTGGTAATAAAAAAGTGGTTACAGAGTCTGTTCTTGGTCTAAGAAAAACAGATATATACAGTGAAGGAGATGATACAACAGGTATGAAAACCCAATATGGTACAGACGCACCTGGAACATCTCAGAGAATTGCAAGAGCATTCCAAGATGCACCACCAATGATTCCTCACTCTGTGGAAGGTTTGCTACCTATTAAAGCAGGGAATAACCAGTGTATGGGTTGTCACATGCCAGAAGTAGCAAAAAGTGTGGGTGCTATTCCAGTTCCTAAGTCTCACCTTACAAACTTTAGACCAAAACATAAATTTGATGGTAAAATGTTTTCAAAATCTATTGATAACTACAAAAATGAAGTAGCTATCTCTAAGACAACTGATAAACTAGTAATGGCACGATTCAACTGTTCTCAGTGTCATGCACCACAATCAAAAGGAGATTTGGCTGTATCAAATACATTCCAAGGTGGATTCTCTGAAAAAAATGGTAAAAGTGGTTCTTCATGGTATGACCATATGACTGATGATTTGGCAACTGTTGGGGAAAAAGATTCTCATGTTACTGAAGCAGATATAGCCAATAAAAAATCTGCTGCGGGTTCTAGTATTTGGACAAAGCACTAAACAGATGAAAAGACGAGAACTTTTTCGTTCTCTGACCTCCTCATTTACTGGAAACAGTAAAGAGGACGTTAAAGAAGAGAGCATTATTAGACCACCATATTATACAGAACTAGATAGTTTTAACCTCTGTGTAGAGTGCGAAGAGAAAAAGTGTGCTATCTCTTGTGATGAAAATATTATTTTTATCCAAGAAGATGGCACACCAAAGCTTGATTTGACTACCCCAACAGGGTGTACCTTTTGTGATGAGTGTGCCTTAGCATGTGAATCAGATGTATTACAAGTAGATAAAATGCGTAAAATAGACGCAACCATAGAGATAGATATACTTAAATGTTTAAGTTGGCACCAAACCATGTGTTTTTCATGTAAAGAGCCATGTATTGATAACGCCATTGACTTTTTAGGTATGTTTAGACCGACCATAAATGCAGATAAATGTACCTCTTGTGGTTTTTGTGTTTACCGTTGTCCATCCAATGCGATAACCATTAAAGGTATCGCGTAGGGTCGATTTCATCGAACACTATATTTAAATAAATTTTGTTCGATAAAATCGAACCGACAAAGGAAAAAAATGCGTTTTTTAATAATATTTTTACTATTTTTTATACAACTCAATGCCAAAGATTTAAAACCTACCTTTATCTATTCAGGAAGTGGTGCTGTAACTGATTTGGTCTATCAAAATAATAAACTTTACTCTGCCACTGCCGAAGGTGCTGTGGATATATATGATACAAAAGAGCAGAAGCTTATACAAACCATTACTGTTCCAAAAATAAAAGATTTTATAGGCGATGAAGTTGTATCTAAAATCTACTCTGTAGATGTTCTTGATGATAAAATCATGATTGCCTCACAAGGTAAAATGGGTTATAGAAGAGTACACATCTATGCAGATAACAACTTAACTCAAATTATATCTATAGATAAATCGTATACTATCTCTAAATCTAAATTTATAGATAGTAACCATCTACTTATTTCCCTACTTAGTAATGAGTTGATTCTATTTGATATAAAAGAGAAAAAAGCACTCTATCGAAAACAAATTTCAGCCTCTAAATTTTCAAGCTTTGCCCTAAATGAGAAGAAAGATGAAGTTATTATTGCTGATGAGAGTGGAGATTTAAAACTCGTTTCTGTAAAAGATGGGAAAGTCCTAAAAGCGTTAAAAGGTCAAAATGTGGATAATATCTTTCAAGTTGACTACAAAAACAATACCATTATAACAGCAGGACAAGACCGCAGAACAGCTATCTACTCCAGAGATGGAAAAGTAGCCTATTATAAAGAGGGAACATTTCTTATCTATAGTTCAGCATTAAGTCCAAGTGCGAAAATAGGGGCTTATGCTTCAGATGAGCATAACAATATAACTCTTTTTGATACCTCTAGCAAATCAGACCTCTATAGACTGGGTTCTCATAAAGCAACCATTAGCAATATCCTATTTATAGATGAGAAAAAGCTATTTACCTCTAGTGATGATAAAGAGATTAACTACTGGGAGCTACCATAAATGGCAATTATAGAAGTAGATGAAGAGAATTTTCAACAAGAGCTACAAAATGCTTTTAATCGAAAAGAACCTATTATTATAAAATTCGGTTCAGAGTATTGTGAACCCTGTCATGCCTTGGAGTCTGAACTTGAAGAGTTGGACGAAGAGGTAACAAATCTCTCTATTATTATGGTTGATACCGATGAATCCCCTGAATTGGCAGAGAAGTATGATGTTTTTGCACTACCAACTATGGTTATATATGACATAAATCAACAACTTATCTACCATAAAGAGGGTATAATCTTGGCAGAAGATATAATAAAAATTATAAACTCAAAGGAAAAATAAAATGAACATCTCTAGTATAGTAGTCAAGACACTACCCGAAAATGTGGAAAAGGTAATCCAAATCATCAAAGACAATCCTGATATATGTGAGTATCACTTACATGACCCAAAAGGTGTAATTATTGTAACCGTTGAGGGTAAAGATGTAGAAGAAGAGGTTAACAAATTGGTAGATATTCAATGTTTCGATTATGTTATCGCTGCAGATATGATGATGACCTACCAAGAAGACCAACTTGATGCAGAAATCAAAAAATTAGAAGCTGATGCAATTGTTCCCCCTATGTTAAACGATGGAAATATGGATCCAAGAAAAATTAAATATAATGGCGATTTAAGAAAAAGATTTTAAGGAGCACCTATGTCAACTATAATAGAGTCTGTAATAAAAAGCAATCCTGTAGGTCGTTGGTATATTGAACTGACCGATACCATGAAAGATGATGCAGAGAGAATTATCTGTCTTGATGTTTTTGAATATGCAGAAAAAATAGAAATACTCGGAGCAGAGTACAACCAAGAGATAGAGATAGCATGGTCAAGTGATGATAATGTAACTCCAACACAAATAAATGAGGTACGTCAACAGATGATGGCATATGAGGCAGAAGAAGAAGCCAAAAGAGAGAATGCTATACACCAAGAACACACTACCCACCTAGCCGATGGCACACCAAACTTTCAGGAACAATAGATGAATTATCCACTATTTTTTGATGCTATTCCAAGCATAAAACTTCAAGACCCTCTCTCTAATTTTTTAGGTTCATTAGAGAATGGAGAGGTTGAATTTAGATACCTAGATGTTGTAAAATCAGCAGGTCACTCTTGCCCTACAGTTATGGGTGCATATTTAACAACACTCAAAGGCTTAGAGGCTCTCTATAAAGACGAAATGCCAATAAGAGGCAATATCTCCGTTGAGATACAAGATGATGTAGCCAATGGCGTAACAGGAGTCATCTCAAATGTAATCACACAGATTACAGGAGCAAATTCGATTGCAGGGTTCAAAGGTATCAATGGAAACTTTGCACGAAATAACCTTATGGAATTTAATGCCAATATCAACTCTGCTGTTAAATTTACAAGAGTAGATAACAAGCAATCAGTAGAGGTAAACTACGACCCAAGTTCAGTAGGTGGAAGCCCAAAACAACAAGAGCTAATGGGAAAAATCATGCAAGGCAAGGCAACTCCCGAAGATAAAAAAGAGTTCGGAGAGTTGTGGCAAGATAGAGTTAGACGCATATCTGAATCTATAGAGAGTGTCATTACCTGTGTTTAGTCAAAAATCATGATGAACACGACAACTTCTGATTTTTAAATTCATCAGGAGTTGCTTTTGCCCAACGTTCAAATCCTTT
>QNZV01000060.1 GCA_003978395.1 Sulfurovum sp.
AAGAGAAGATGATAAAAGATAATATTATCTAAAATATTTATAGAGAAAAGGACTATATTGTGATTATTAAAAGAGTAGCTATTGGTGGAAACCGTGAAGAGATTAACAAAGAGACAGGAGAACATAAACCTAATTTTATTGATACTGTAAAAAGAAGTGATTTAATTTTTACCCCAAATCAATTGGTAGAAAAATTTTTTAAAGGAAATAGTCAAGAGTATAATAGTTGGCTAATGAAACATAAGCTACATCCATCACAAATTAATTATGATAATATAAATCAGAAACAAGAGTTATTAAAACAATTAAAATTCTATAGTATGAGATTATTGGATGAAGCAAAAACAGACTCTATGTTTTCTAATGAACTTGGAAATTTAATTATTACAAAATGGTTAGAGAGTTTTGATACATTAGAAAATCATGTGTATGATTTGAGTGATTTTAATAAAGTAGAATTTATTAAGATTTCGGATGAGTTTAAGAAAAAATTCACAACCAATTCTCCTTTCGCTTTTTTAACTATTGATAATATCAATCAACAACTAAAAGTTGTAGAGTCACATAAAGTTTTATTATTGGATAAAAAGCTACCAATGGGTAATAAACGAGGTACACCTGTTGGGCAAAATCCAGAAAAAATATATCAAACTTTTTTTACTACTATAGGCTATAAAGGGAAAGGGGAATTAACGGAAGGGTTAAATCATCACAGAACAAATTTTAAAAATTTCAACTTTAATCTCAATATAGAAACAAGATTATTAAATGAAATTATTTATGATACTCTTGGATATGAGAGAGAAAATACTCAAGTAGCTTTTATTTTTGGTGTGTATGGTAAAAAACTCTATTTTGAAAGCGATATAAAGGGTACAGAACGAAAACAAGAGGAGTTAGATGCTCTTGCTATAGTTGAGGGTGCAACAAGTCTGATTGGAAGAGAGTTACATAAAAAGAGACAAGGCTCAATCGCAATAGACAAAACAACTTTAGAGGTTGAAAAGAGAATTATTCATCCTAAAATCACTGAAAATAAAATAGATATTTCCCCTTTAGTTGTTACTCCTACTAAAACTTTTGAAGAAGAGAAAAAAGAAGAAAAATCTACTCAAAATCTCTCCAATTCATTAGAATCATTTGAAAAAGAGATATTTATTAAGCAACAAGGGTATGCAGAGTTAGCAAAAGAGAAAATAAACGAAGCTTTGATTAATCGTAATCAATACATTAATGAATTTCAAGCGTTTCTAAAAAAAGGGATGAGTGTATCTGATGCTTTAAATAAATTTTCTGAACGATATGCAAATAATCCCTATATTAAGGGGATTATTGAAACCTCTATTACAGGAGAGCTTCAACTTCAAGCTTTGAAAGACAAAGGAATTGAAGAACTAAAGTATACAATAAATATATTAAAAAGTGAAAAACTAGGATTAGAGAAAGACCTTGATGTCAAAGAGACAGAAATTGCATCACTTAATCAAAATATGGAGTCTCTAGTCGTTAAACATACGAAACAGTTAGAAGAGATAGAAGTTAATGTTGCTCGATTGATAAATGAAAGAACATCATTGATTGAGAGTAATGATAAGCAGTTAGAGATGATTGCAGAATTAGAAAAACTTATTACTCAATATGAACAGACACTAAGAGCAAAAGATTCTAAGATTAGAGAAAAAGATATACAGATAGATAAACTAGAGAGCATTAACGCTTCATTGGTTCAATCGAGTAGAGAAGTTGAAAGTTTAGAGAATGAAAATAAGAATTTATCAAGAAAAATAGAAAACAATGATTCTGAAATAAAATATTATGGAAGACAAATTAACCAATTAAAAGAAGAGAACCAACTATTATTATCTTCAATAAATTTATTGAAAACAAATAATACTCAATTAGAGTCACAGAATGAAATCTTATTGAAAGAGTTAGTTAAACTTAGAAAAGAACTAAAGGATAAATAATGGCACTTCGAGGAAAATTGAGTCAAAGTTTTTTACGCTCAAAAGATTTACTCTCTTTTTCAGAAATTTCTCATGATAGAGAGGGAAATAATATTCTGAAAAATAGCGTTCTTGCAGAGGCATTGGCTCGTGATAATAATGGAAAGTTCATTAGAAATAAAGCAAATATTGCAAATATTCTTAATAAGTACGGTATTATTTATCGAATGGTCTTTAATGCCATGAATATGGAACAGTATACCTATGATGAAGTACAAGAGGCTCTTGACCATCTTAGTGAATATATTAATGATTTTGGTGTCTCTGGGATTGTTGAGTTTCATGCTTCAGATAAAACACAAAACTCTGACCATATCCATTTCTGGATAAGTTCTGAAGATACGATTATTTATAATAAAATTGCTCAAGAGATGGTGGCAATGGGGTATTCAAATGAGGAAGATGTTTATATTCAAAAATATGAAGATAATAAGAAATTAGATGAGACAGAGTATGTTCGGGATGAAAATCGTACAATTAACGAGAGATTTGCAATAAAGTCAATGGGAATGGAAGCAGGAGAGACTCTTGACTCTATCAATAAGATGTTATCTATAGATAAGGTTCTTTATAAAAGTGAGCCTACTCTTGGGGCATTATCCTCTTTTTATAAAAAATATAATTTGACTCTTGATAATATTAGTAATCTTTTTAAAGAAGTTATAGCTATAAAAAAGAATATACAAAATGAAAATAAAGTAGATATTTCTATAGATTGTACTTTAGCAAAAACTAATGAAACCACTACTGTTTTATCAAGAATCAAAGAGCTTAAAGAGGATATGAATAGAGAATAACTAAATTTCTACTCTACTTCATGCTCAAAAACAGTATCTAACTCTTTAAATGATAAATATTTTTGTATGGTTTCTACGAGTTCCTCTTTGGAGATTAATCCGTATGAAAACATACTCTCTTTGGCATCTCTAGCGTAAAAATTTGTTAAAATATCTACATACTCTCTATTTATATAGGGTTTAATGCTCTTTAAATCATTTAATAAATCTACCTTGTATCCATCAAAACCACTTTTTTCATAATCGCCTTTTAACTCATCTTTATCAACATCAAAAATAGCCTCAAGCATTTTTCTAAAAATAAAATCTTCAAAATTCTTTGCAATAATTTCTGTTTCATTCATATCGTTCCAAATATAGACAATGGCATACTCTTTATCGACTTTTAAATTTTTATAAAAGGCATAAATATTGTTTTCATCTGTTTTGGCAAAGGGGATAAACTCATGCTCTTCAATATCCCAAAGTTCATCAAATTGAAAATTAAAAATATCTTCAACCCTTAACATCTCAAAATCAAAACCTCCAGAATGAAGTAATAAAGGAGGATTCTCTTTTATCTGAGGATAAATAGTTTTTTCCCAATTCTCATCACTATTAAAAGGAGTGGTTCTACCATTCATCCAATCTAACATTCCATCACTCCATAACTCTTTAAAAAGAGGTGGAAATATAAAATCATATTTTTTTTCTATATCATCTAGTATCATTGGTTTCCTTTTCTGTTATGATACTATACAGAAAAAAATTTAAAAATTAATTATAAAACATAAGAATATACACTATATTATTATTTATGTTATAATAAACAAAAAAAAGATAAAAATGTTTAAACAAACTGTAGTGATTGGTGCAGGTGCATCAGGCATGATGGCAGCGATAACAGCATCTAAAAATAGTAATCAAGTAATCTTACTTGAAAAACTACCCAAAATCGCCTCCAAACTTAAAGCCACAGGTGGTGGACGTTGTAATTTGACCAATACCCTCTCAAATGAAGATTTTATGGCACATTTTGGTCGGGAAGGTCGTTTTATGACTCCTGCTCTAACGCTTTTAGATTATAAAAAACTTCAACATTTTTTTACCTCTATTGGTGTAGATACTCATGCACCTGATGGTTTTCGTATTTTTCCTGTGGGACATGATGCTTCAACAATTATAAAAGCTCTTAAATCTGAAATGGACAGATTGGGTGTAGAAGTTCTATGCTCTCAGAAAGTAATAAATTTGGAGAATAATGAACATAGAGTAACAGCTGTTGTAACCCAAAATCAAAGATTTAAAGCAGAACAAATTATTATTGCTACAGGTGGTATGGGCTATCCTGTGTTGGGTGCAGAAGGAGATGGCTATCAACTTGCACAATCCATAGGACATAAAATAATACAATTGCATCCTGCGATGATGCCGTTAAAAACGAAAGAGAATTGGGGAGCAAACTGTAGAGCTGATACTATTGCAAAAGTAGAGATGCGAGTGGATATAAAAAAATATAAAAAGCTTCATGCTACAGGAGATTTAATATTTACAAAGAGTGGTATACGTGGCCCTGTAGTTTTAGACTTTTCACGTGAGATTACCCCTCTTCTTGCTAAATTTGATGAAGTTCCTGTTCTAATGAATCTTACAAAAGGTAAAAATGAGGAGCAAATTAGAGAACACTTTAAAAAAGAGTTAAAACAAAATAGGGAACATACCGTTCAAACATTAGTAGAGACACTACTTCCAACATCAGTAACATTAGAACTTTGTAAATTGGCTGAAGCAGATTCCACTAAGCCTATAGGAAAGCTCTCTGGTATGGTTCGTGATAAACTTATAAAACTTTTAGCATGGACTCCACTAACAATTAATGGTCATGATGGGTTTAAGATGGCAATGATTACACGAGGAGGAGTCTCTTTGAAAGAGATAGACCCCAATACCATGCAAAGTAAAAAAATAGAGGGGTTATACTTTTGTGGAGAGGTCATGAACTTGGATGGTCCATGTGGAGGCTATAATCTACAATGGGCGTTTGCTAGTGGGTATTTGGCAGGACTACTAAAATAGTAGTATCTATCGTAAATCATGAGAACGAGAAAGCCTAATTTCGATTCTACGACGATATTTATCCCCTGCTCTATCGTCTATTTTTGCTATTTTTCCTTGGGCATCTATAAATGCTCCTCCACTGTATGGTCGTATGGTTTTGATATACGATTGTTTGTTTAGAAGTCTTGGTTTTAAAAACTCTACTACCGAAACGGCTCGTTTCATTCCCAATTCCAAATTGGATGAGGCTTGAATGGTATCTATGTCACACTCCTGCTCTACCAAACATTTATGTAAGGCTTTATCAAAAGATTGTCTGCTTCGTGTGGTATTGATAGAAAAAGGTTGTCCATCGGTATATCCATAAATCTCTACTGTATCACATTTGTATCTTTTAGAGTAGTTCTGAATCTCTTTAATAACCGTTTTGTCTAATTGTTGAGAGAAGTTATTATTCAATAAGGCTGAACTACTTGAAAAGGAATAACCATGAGCTTCATCCAAAATAATTAACGGAGGTTGCTGATGCTCTTTAAGTTTTGAGATATAAAATGAAGTAATGATAAAAAGTAATACCATTACAATCATAAGAACAATAAAAATTTCACTCTGCATCGTTGCATTGCTTTTACCTTTACTCATGAGTTTCTATCTTTCTCTTTTAGTTTTGCAATAAAATCATCTAAATCGCTTATCATTTTCCCTGCTTTTGGTAGACTGTGTGCAATGGTTGAAATTTCATCTATAACTTTTTGACTGGTATGAGTTAACTGTTCCATTGCTGATTCGGAATGTGTAGAGAAGCGTTTCATTGTTTTTAGATGTTTGTCCCACTCTTTTGCTATATCATTCATTTGACTTAAGCCATTATCAAAAGTATCAACCGAAGCCCTAAATACTTTTCCTGCATCGGATGATGTTCGTTCAAATTGATTCTTCATCAACTGACTACTCTTCTCTATCTCTTCAAACTGTGTCTGTAAAATTGCCAATGAGTCCGTAATTATCTTTTGCGAATATTCAGAAGTTCGTTTTAACTCATTTTCCAATAGTTGAGTTGTATCATGAATCTCTTTTGTTGAAGCATTAATGGTATCCCTCCAACCGTTGGAACTCTCTTCTATCTGCTTTGCTGATATTGCCCATGTTTTTGAACTCTCTTCAATAATTTTTGCAGAGTATATAACCTTTTGAGCTAAATATTCCAAAGCGTTACTTGTCTCTTCTTCGGCAGAGAGCTTAAATCTATACTTGTCTCGTTCCATCTCTTTACCAAAAGCCCAACCAATAATACTTGTAATCAAAGAAGAGCCAATAGGGGCAATAATACTCTCGACATGTTCAATAACATCTGAGCCATAATGAGCAGTCATAATCAAGGCTACAGATGTACCAATAAGTGTATGTAGATACCCCATTGTAGAGACACGATTTCCTATTTCAATATTGTCTTCTTTTTCACGAATGGCAAAAAATCCCAATATTACCAAAATAATCATGTGCTGAACCCCAACCAATAAAAAAAGTCCTCCCACATGCGTTTGTATGAATCCTACTTCAAAATACAATCCTATCATTAGAGCAATTGCCACTATAAAACCAAACCACCATAAGGTGCTAAAGAGCATTTTTATCATTTACATCATCCTTTTTTCTATAAGTTTATCTGCTTTTTCAAAATCTTCATTTGCCAATGCCGTATAAATATCTTTACTGTTAAATACTTTTTTCTCTCGTAAAGCATCCATCTTTTGCAAATAACCAATAACTTTGTTTAACCTATGCACATCCACATTTCTATCTCCATCTGCACCAAAAGTGATACAGAAATTCTCAAAAATTTCAAAAGGTGTTTTTTCTTTGAGATAGTAGAGCGTAATCTCAGGTACAAAAAGCACACCAATCGACTTAAAAAGATTTATCAGAATCTCTCTGCTAAGTTTAGGAAAAGAAGAGGTATCTCTAAAAGAGTCTTTCGTTATATCTATTGGAAAAGTAAAATTTACAGATACCTCTGTGGAATAAGTAGGAGTATAAGCTAAAGGTTTACGAGATTCATCTCCATATTTAACATCATTAAGCATTGCTTTAACATGCTTTTTTATACTTTTTTTAAGATTTTTAAAAGGCAATATATATCCTTGTAGTTCAATTTCGGATTATATCTTATTTCTATTAAAAACCCCTATTTTTAGGGGATTAGAGAGAATTTTAATAACAAATAGTTACATTATTTGAAAGTAAATCGAAAAAGTAGAATTCCTATAAATGTTGCAACTACAGATAAACTTACATTAAAAAAAACATTCAACACTGCATCTATATACTCTTCCTCTTTTAACAAAATTACTGTCTCCATAGAAAAGGTAGAAAACGTGGTTAATGCACCCAATAGACCTGTTGTAAATATAAGCTTCTGATGTATTGATAGATTAATATGAGAGAAATACATAAAAAGAAAGCCCATTAAGAAGCTTCCTAATATATTAACACTCAATGTTCCATAGGGGAAACCTGATGTAGTCGCTTTTTGTACCCATGTAGAGAGCAATAACCGTGCTACTGCTCCAAAAAATCCACCTGTTCCCACCGCTAAGAGTAATCCTAAATTCATTATTGTTTAAACTGCCAATCATCTTTTGGTCTAGAGTTTACTTTTATCTCTGAAGTTTTTTGCTTTAATAGAGTATCAATAACTGTTAACTCTTTATTTAGTGAATCATCTTTTAAAATAGCTTGTTCACGCAGATACTCTTTTTTAAATCTCTCAAATAGTTTTTTATACCCTTTGCTTACCTGTAAAGCACACGATTTTCGCTCCCAAGTAGTAACCAATGGATAGAGTGGATGTTTTGGTGGATAGAGCATACATCGCTTCATAAGGCTTACAGGACTTTCCATAACCCACTTAACTTTATCATTACACCCTGCTCTACTATCAATCAGCCAGTTTTTCATAATGGTTACGTAATCACTTACTAAAATAGCTTTTCTAATTCCACTGTTATCGTAGTAAACATCTCTCTTCTTAAATGCTACCTTCTGTTTACTGTGATATGCTTTCCCATTGACGTCTTTATAGCTCACTTCTAAAAAAATCTCAGCACTTTGAGCCATCTCTGGATGCTCTTTGAGCTTTAATAACACCACCCCACCTTTTGTAGCTGTTCCATCATTATGAGAGGGGAACAATGTGTTTATACTCATAAGCGTACCTGTAGCCAACTTTGCATCGGGCGAACCGTACACAGCTTCTATGGTGTATATAGAGTTATTCAATTTTAACTCCAAATCATACACCAATGGAGTAACCATATAATCAAACTCTTTATCTAAAAGTTTAGAGAATCCTTTTGATGAGTGAACAGAAAAATAATTTGCCCCTTTTGTTTTAGAGACATACTCCACTAAATCATTATTAAAATCAACACCTATACCGATGAATGTTGTATGTATTCCTTTTAGTGATGCCTCTTTTGCCATACCAAAAAGTTTATCTTTATTAAGTTCGCCTTGGTTTGGCATTGCATCAGTCAAGAATATGATACGATTTTCATAATCAGAACTCTCTTTTACCTCATCAAAAAGTTTAAGTGCCTCTTTGTACCCTGCACTCCAGTTCGTTCCTCCTCTGGCTTTGAGTTCTAAAATATGTTTACGAATCGCCAATTTATTACTCTCTTTTACAAGATTAAGAGGTTTGGCTTTGTAGGCATTATGGTCAAAAAGTACCATACCTACTCTATCATCATCCTTTAAATGACCCAACATCGCCACAATAGATTCATTGGCAATTTGCATTTTTTGCTTACTCGAATCTTCACTATTTTCAATTTTATTTCCTACTTTATCATAGTAATAGGAGTTGAATTTAGAATTCATAGAACCCGAAATATCCAAAACAACCACAAGATTCAATTTTTTACGTTTAAAATCTTTTTCATCAACCCCAGAGTTCAAACCAACAGCTAAAAAGAACTCTTTTTCCTTTGATAGACTATTCTGTCGTTTAGCTGTTGCATAGGAGGGACAAAACAAATCTTTACACTCATCTCCTTTTAGTCCTGTATCAAAATAGTGGTTATAGAACTGACCTTCATAAGTAATAGAGTCTAGTTTAGGTAAATAACCATTATCTATATTTGCTTTAAAGTTATTTGTATCTTTTGCACCACCTACTGACATACCTATCTTTTTTTTAATAGATTGATACGCTTTTGGCGAAGACATAGTAGATAGAGACCTTCCTCCCATACTTGTTGGCATTCTTTTCGAATCTTCTAAAACAATACTTGTGTTGTACTCCCAATCATCCATAAGTTTTTCATCAGGTTTTTGACTCATAGCTGACAAAAGAGTTATGTTTAAAATCATGGTTAAAAATAATAATTGCTTCATTGTTTATCCTTTATAATAGTTAAATAATATGTTGAATGCCTATGCTGTATAGTTTTTCATTCGTACACTCATCTGCTTGCTCTCTTCATCCATATATATATCATAGGTACCCATTGCTTTCAAGAGTGAACTCAATTTTTTAAAGCCAAAATTTACAGGAGAGAAAGAGGAGTTATTATTGATATATGCACCCATATCTGATAAATTAGACCAACCAAATTCATCCATTGTCTGAATAGAAGCATTATCAAGAAGCTTCAAGAGCCATTTGTCTTTTCTAAAATCTGAGTGTATCTTCTTTTTTTCTTTTACTTTTAGTTCATTTCCTCTTTCTGATTCCATAAGTTTTTCTGTAAAAATAAACTGAGAACAGGCGACCATAAATGCTTGTGGAGTCTTTTTCTCTCCAAAACCAAATACTTTAATCCCCTCTTGCTGTACACGCATCACTACAGGGGTAAAATCAGAGTCACTTGTAGCAAAGGCAAAGGCATCTATTTTTTTGGTATGTAACATATCCATCGCATCAATGGTCATCAAAATATCTGTTGCATTTTTCTGTTTAGAGTAGTCAAACTGCTGTATCGGTTTAATTGCAAATTCTAAAAGCTTGGCTTCCCAATTTTTTAGATTCTCTTTTGTCCAGTTTCCATAAGCTTGACGAATATTTACAACACCAAATTTAGAGAGTTCTCCAATGATTCCCTCTATAGCTCGGTGCGATATATTATCACAATCTATAAATAGGGCTATATGGTCTTCATTACGCATTATAACTCTTCTTTGGGTGCATAGTAGGTCATGGTCGAGCGTCCAAACTTTTTACGTTTTACTTGTTCTAACTCTCCAATACTCTTTGGCATCTCTAGCTGACTCATATGCTCAACAATCACCATTACACATTTGCTAGGATTTATCTTCTCTATAAGCTCTATTGTTTTATCATACACATCATCCATTCCATCACGTGTCGCAAATGGTGGGTCAAAATAAAAGTAGCTTTTCTCTTCACGATTTTCAACCATAGAAAGCACAGTATCAAATTTTTCAAAACTGTCCCCAAACACATGTTGACACTTAGCAGGATTCAATCGTTTGATATTCTCTTGCAATACTTTATAAGCTACTTTATTGTACTCAATAAAACAGCAGTAACTCGCCCCACGGCTAAGAGCTTCTAATCCAATAGAACCTGAACCTGAAAAGACTTCGACAAAGTTTTTATCTATAATATCAAACTGTAGGGTATTAAATAGAGACTCTTTTAGAATCCCTTTAGAACTTCGAGTGGTAAATATATTTGGAATTTCAATAAGTCTCCCTTTGAAGTCCCCTGCTATTATTTTTGTTTTAAAATTTTCTTTTTTTGCCATTATTTTCTCTTTATTATTTATGAATTATAGCATATTTTATAAATAGACTATACTTTTAGCCTTATCCACTTAAAGGGTTACCTTTACAACGTTTTGTAAATACGTAGATGAAGCAATTTGATCTTCGTGTGCTACTACATATTCAAACGTTGTAGGGGTAATGATTCGTAGATAAATAAATGCTTCATCATCTATCTTATCAATTTTCAAAATTCGCTTTTTAATACTATTGTCATCAATAGCTATTTTATTGGTACTAACCAAAGGTTGTGAACTATAATAAACCTCAAATGTCTCTTGGGTGGCATCTATAAACTCTACCCATTCATTATACTCTTGTTCTCGGTCTAATACTACTTTAAATTTTTTTCTTCTGCTCTCTCCCAAATAGTACTTGAAGTTAATATTCTCTTTTATATTATGGTCAATAACCAAAATTTTTCCACCTTCTCTACTCTCAATAAGTCCAAAGGCAACCCCTGTTTTTCCTGTAGGTTGATTTAGATTACCATCTTCATGCCCTAAGGGTTGGAATATTTTAAAATACTCTTTTTCATTCTCTCTATCCTCCCCTTTTAACTCTTTAGTGTTCTTCTCTATTTCTCTTTCAAATATCTTACTTACAAGAGGCGATTTGCTAGAGTTCCCAGCTAAAAATATATTGATTTCATCAATAGTGTTTAGATTATTATCTTTATGGTTAAATGCTAATTTTAAAGACTCAAAAAAGTTTTTAACCCCTTTTTCTATTCTATTTTCTAACACTTCAAACATTTCATTTTTGTCAATAGTCAGTTCAAAATTAGCTAGATTTTGCCCATTTATATTTGTTAAATTGACACCTAACACATCTTTATCAAAATCATCTAAAGAATCTTCATGTTGTTCCCAAAATGGTCGCAGTTTTTCCATAACTATTTTAGTATTCATCTTTGCTTCTCTACTTTGACTTACTAACATCTCTGAACCCAAAAACTCATCACATTCAGGAGGTAAAATAAACTGTATTTTTTCAGCCAAGAGTTCATCTTTGTTGTTTTTAAAAACCTCAAATGCCAAACGTTCAAGTAGATTCTCTCCACCCAAATATCTATCTCCACCTGCTCTAAAATGTTCTATTGCATAGTCATAACGTCTCTCTTTTTTACCGTTGGCTTCTCTAAATATTCCAAAATCAAAATCTGTAGTTCCTCCACCAAAATCAAAAACGCCATAAAATATTTTTTCATAATCTTCAGGTTCAAAACCATACTCTTGAAGAGCAACAATGGCATAAGCAGCAGGTTCACTTGCCCCTTTTTTAACGCTTAATTTTCCTACTTCTCCCCTTTGAGCATGTAACTCTTGTGGAAGTGATTTTTTAATTCCTTTTCTAAAACTCTCTACAATTTTATCTCGTATATCTATCTCATAGGTTACAGGAAAAGATAAAATATAATTCATATAAATTCCATTATGTTGATTATTGATATGAAGACCCAAATAATAAGCATAAATTTCTATTGGATTAATATCATTATCACCTATATCTATAAATGGTGCTAAGTCTAAGATATATCCCTTTTTATCCACCATTTTTAACTTCTTATCTTTATTTCCTGCCCACTGTTTAAGCTCTGAAATGTATGCATTAAAATCATCGGATTTACTGTTCATAAGCGAAGAGAATGCTGTATGAGAGATGGTTAAATTTTCCCAAGAAGTATAAGGTCTTCCCTCTCTACTATTATAATCTTCAACAAACTCTTCCAAGTCATTAAACTCCATAATGGTTGGATTTTCATAATGATGCGCTGAAATAGTCTTAGCAAGATTACCTGTTCCAACCCTCATAGGATAAATCTTTGTAGTCTCTTTTTGATAGGCAACAACTGTGCTTTTTGTACCAAAATCTATACCCACTACACCATTAACAATACTACTTTTAGGGTCTCGTGCCACCAATTTTTTGGTTAAGGTAAATGCCATAGGTTTTTTAAAAGTAGATTCATCCTGCCAAAGTGACCAATGTCCCTGCTCTATGTCTAGTAACATCTTCTCATGATACTCTTGAATATCTGCTCTTTTTTTGTCTTCTAACAGTAATTCTGCTATAAGTTTATCTGAGGAGATAGATATTTTAGCTTTATGCAATTTTAGAGATTTAAGTTCTAAAAAATTTTCTACTTCATACTCAAAATTCAAAAGAGTTTTATAAAAGCTATCTTCTTTTAACCTTGTAGGAAGAAGTCCATTTAGAATCCATAAGAAAAATATTTCTCTATTTGTTGAACTTTTATGACTTTTTTTATGTAATCGAAAGAGTGGAACAATATCTCCCTCTGAATACTCACGTTTACTACTTAAACAATAAGCATTAATTTGATTATTATCTTCCCATAAAATATAATCAACTGACTTTGGTCTCTTATAATAAGTTTCAATAGGAAAAGGTGCTTTTTCTAAATCACTAAAAGAGAAGACCAACTCTTTTTTTGTAGGAAGAGACATGTTACTTGGAATCTTTTTCATCTCCTCTTTAATATTATCAACATAGCTTTGACGAAATCTTTTTCCAAACTTTAAATCTAAATATTGATTAAAATTATTATCTTCTTTATATTCATACAACCAACAAGCTTGAATTTTATGGTCATAAAGATACTCACCTTCCATAATAACCCATCGTTCATCAATCAAAGGTTCAACTTTTTCAAAAGTCTCCTCTATCATACTTTTAGCCAATGAGTCTGTTGATGGGATATTGGTTAAAAAATTCTTCCATGAAACAAAAAAATCATTAGCCATTTCATCAGCTTCTTTATAAAGACTATCTACCATTCTCGTGTTCATCTATTTTACCCTCACAATACTTTTTTTAATTATCTTATTCGTTTTACTATTTACCCAACCAACAAAGACAACCTCATCTACTTTTCCACTTACAGAACCAGAGTTGGTTTTAATATGCTCTTCGTTATCAAACTCATCTCCTACAACTACATTTTGCACTTTATAAATAGGAAATGCTCTCTTATAAGAGTCAAAAAAGAAGTAAAATATTGTTTTCAAACTTTTTATATCACTATTTTTTTCTTCTCTTAATTCATCTTTTACATACTCCCAAAGACTTCCAATATTTTTCTCTTGTACTCCACAAGCCAAAAAACCCTCTAGAGAATCATCTTTAAAAATCCCTTTTAAAGATGATTTTGTAGAAGAGTTCAACTCCTCATAGAGGGCATAAGTATTTAGTTCTTTTTCAAAGGTATTTCTATAAAAATCTACTTTTTTAGAGAGCTTATTATTTTTAGATTTCAAATCTTTTATTCCAAAATTTAGCCTATTTTTCAGCTCTTCTAACTCTCTTAATTTGTTATTTTTAATATCTATATCTTTAGTTAATTTTTCACTTTTAACCTCTTCTTCTCTAAAACATTTTTTTAATTTTTCTACTAAACCTTTTAACATCTCTATCTCATTGTCTTTCTCTTTTATACTGTATTCTAATTTTTTTTCTTTTTTAATTTTTGATTTTCTTATAGCTAGAACAGCTTTCTGAATATCTTCATCTTTTAAAAGTTCTAATAACTCTTCTTTATTCAACTCCTAACCTTTTTAGACCTTAGTATCATTTTAATTGTCAAATTTTAGCCAAAATTTTCACGAAAAATCTAAGTAACTTACAATTTATTAATTTTTTTGATTTTATTATAGCATTTTTAAACAAATTGACCTCATCAAAACAGTAAAAAAATAGAGGTGTTTTACTATAGGGTCTAAGTCCATTTAAAGACCGAAGTTTAGGGGTTTTAAAATTTATTCTTTTTTCTGATTTTACGTTGGTTTTAGCCAACGTAAAAAAGATTTTTATTAATGCCCATGAGCCTCAATAAACTCTTCATAAGAGCCTTCAAAATCAAGAATTGTTCCATCGTCATTGATTTTAATGATTCTATTTGCAAATGCATCAATTAACTCTCTATCATGAGACACACAAATAACCCCACCTTTATAGTTATGCAATGCCTCTCCTAAAGAGATAATTGCTTCTAAGTCTAGGTGGTTGTTTGGTTCATCTAATACTAAAAAGTTTGCTGAATCCATCATCATTTTACTAAGCATAACACGGTGCTTCTCTCCACCTGAACAGGCTCCAACCTCTTTACCTTGCTCTTCTCCTGAAAAGAGCATTCTACCTAAACATTGACGTATCTCATCTATATGCCATTTAGCATCGTGTCCTTGAATCCATTCGTAAAGTTTTTCACTTCCCACTACTAAATCTGTTGAGTTTTGAGGAAAATAGGTTGCCGTTACTGTCTGACCCCAAGTAAATGAACCTGTATCGGCAGGAAGTTTCTCCATAATGATTTCTAAGAGAGTTGATTTCCCTACACCATTACCACCAATAATTGCTATCTTGTCTGTACCTTCTACTTTAAAAGATATATCTGTAAAGACTTTTAAATCATCGTAAGATTTTCCTATATTTTTAACTTCTAGTATCTCATTACCTAAATTTCTATGAGGCTTAAAGGCAATAGATGGGTCTCTTCTTGATGAGAGTTTAATTTCAGTTACATTCAGCTTATCTAACTGTTTTTGGCGAGAAGTTGCTTGTTTTGCTTTTGAAGCGTTTGCCGAGAAACGTGTAATAAATTTCTCTAACTCCTCTTTCTCTTTCATCCCTTTAGCATGGTCAGTTTGTGCTTGTTTTGCTATTAGGTTCGCAGCGATGTACCAATCATCATAGTTACCTGTAAATTCTCGGATATTAGAGAAGTCAAGGTCAAGGATATGTGTTACGACATTATTAAGAAAGTGTCTATCGTGAGAGATAACAATCATCATCCCTTCATGGCGTTTTAGTTCACGTTCTAACCATGCAATGGTCTCAATATCCAAGGAGTTGGTAGGCTCATCAAGTAGAAGAATGTCTGGTTTCAGGAAAAGTACTTGTGCTAACAGAATTTTTACTTTATCTCCACCTGTAAGGGAAGACATTAAATCTCCATGAACAGTCGATGGAAAACCAAGAGCCTCCAAAAGTTTTTCTATTTTCACATCAGACTCATAGGTTGGGTCTTCATCTGCACAAATCATCTCTAGCTCTCCAAGACGTTCATTGACTTTATCATCGTCAAAATCTCCTCTCATATAAAGCTCTTCTTTCTCTTTTTGGGCATCATATAGCTTTTTATTTCCATAGAGAACTGCATCTGTTAGAGTGAAATCTTCAAAGGCATAATGGTTCTGACTCAAAACACCCATTTTAAGTCCTGATTGTATTTGAACTGTTCCATCTGTTGGCTCTAGTTCCCCTGAAAGAATCTTTAAAAATGTAGATTTACCTGCTCCATTTGCTCCAATTAATCCATAACGTTTTCCACCATCTAATGTGATGCTTATTTTATCAAAAAGTACTCTTTTACCGTATCTTTGTACTATATTTGTTGTGCTTAACAATCTTATTCCTTAGTCTATATTAATAATTGTCGTATTTTATCATAGTTGTTTTTTACTTCCTATTAAAATAAGCATCAACACCATCGGCAATCCCTTTAACTAAAAGATTTTGGTATCTACTTGTGGTTAAACGCTTCCCTTCATACTTATCTGTAATATATCCATTTTCAATAAGAATAGCAGGCATTTTCGTTCCACGTAAAACCCAAAAGTTATTCTCTTTTAATCCTTTATCCAAAACGATATATTTTTTTCTTACAGACGATAACATTTTACTTTTAATCTTCTTTGCCAAGAGATAAGATTTTCTCTTTTTCCATTGACTTGTATAAATTTTTCGATTAGAGTAACGTTTTTTTCGGCTTGCACCTGTCATATAGAAAATTTCTATCCCTTTATAGATATAATTTCTATGTTTTCTTCTTGGTGCAGCATTCATATGCAAAGAGATGAAAATATTTCCTTTTTTTGCATTGGCATAATCCGTTCTCTCATATAAATGTAGATGCTTATCATTATCTCTTGTCATCTTAGTCCTATAGCCTCTATGACTCAGCTCTTTTTGTAGTTTTTGTGCCAAAGAGAGTGTAATCTTTTTCTCTATAATCTTTCCAGAAGATGCACCAATATCATAACCACCATGACCTGCATCAATAATAACAGTAGGCAACTGCTTCTTATTTTTTTTCACTCTTCTCTTTTTAGGTACAGAGTGTTTACTTTTTTTCACTTTTGGTAAGTTGAACACCAATAGGTTTCCATGAACTGCATAGGTCTTATAGTTATTATATTTTGATTCAATAACCACACGTAGGTAATTTTTAGAGAATTGCCCCATTCTAAAGGCACTTACTCCTACATATTTATACTTTTTAATACTCTGTGTATTTGGCAAGACAGCATTTTTAATATCGTAAACATATTTAATAATACCTTTATGTTTAAAAGTAAAAAACTTAACTTTATCAAGTTTATATTTGAATGTTAGAGTGAGGGTGTTCCCCGTTAAATGTGTAGATTTTAGATAGTTATCTTTTTTAGCAGAAAGTGTCGAAATAAAAAAAGCTAAAAAGAGTAATATCAGTAGATTCTTTTTAATCAAAACAGTAATGCTCCCCATAATTTTTGTAAGGAATTTTAACATTTTATAGAGATATATTAAGCATAGATAGGAATATTATTAGTATAAGAATATAAAAACACGAAATTAATAACATAATTACTCTTTATGATGAAAATTTATAGATAAAATAGCTTAAGTTATACTTTATTTTTATTTTTACTATTTTTTAAGAAAAATAATTAAAGTATTTCTATAGAATATTAGAATAATAAAAAAAGGATAAAAATATGTCTACTCTACCTAAAAAAAATGAAATTATTATCTCTCCTAGTACCATTAGCTCAATAGATATTGCTAAATATTTTGATATAAATAAAAAAGAATTAAACAAAATATTTTTAGAACTTCAATGGATTAAACGAAAATATTTTTTGTGGTTAGTCAGAACCGAATTAGGAAAAGAGAAAGGTGCTACAAAAGAGAATCGAGAATTTTTATGGAATAGAGAGATTCTTGGAGACAAAGAGCTCATTTTGGCAGTTAAAACCTCTAAAAATATCGAAGATGCAACAGTTAACTTAGATAGATACAAATGGGAAGTATATAAAAAATATAACAAAGCAGAATATACTATATGGGACTACAGCAAAGAGAAAGGTAGTTACGACAAAAATATTCATTTTGTTGCAAAAAAAGGAAAAGATGTTCTACTGATTCACTGCAAAAACAATGAAGAAGATATTAGCCTAGAGGAGATACTCACTTTTGAAGAAAACAAAAAAGAGTTTATAGCTGAAAATCCCGTTTTTACAATGTATACTCTTAAAATCAAATATATTATGTCTCATTTTTCTATAAATGAAGAGGCTTTTAAATATTTACAAAAGAATAAAAATAGTATCTTTTATGAGATTTTAAAATAATAACTATTCAACTACTCATTAAAACGATTCTTATAAGAACATTTTAGACACAACTCTTCTGAACAAATCCCCTTTTTAAAGCCATCTCTTATAGAGGTGGATTTTTCTCCATAGAGAATCTCCTTTAATGATTTATAATTTAAATCTCCTAATTCTATGACAGCATCGTTATCCAAACAACATGGAATTACTTTACCATCAGCCAATATCCCAATATGAGAGCTTAACCCTTGGCATGTTCCATGACCATAGTTTTTGTTAGCAAGAGAAGGCCATTCAAAATAGTTATCAAAATGTAATAGAACCTTGTAATCTAAGCGTATATTCTTTTTCTCTTTTGGATTTAACTCTTTTAGATTCAAATTAACATTAAAGGCAGAGTTCAGCCTTCTAAAAAGCTCTGTATTAAATGCTTCTTCACTCATGACCTCATCTAAATTCCACATACGCAAATTTATAAAACTCTCCTCCTTACGCTTTACTTTTTCATGACAAAAGTTTAAAATTGGGTTTAAGTACTGCTCAAAAGTAAAGGAAGTGTCATTCTTATTAAAGGCATTCAGTGATATATTAATCTGCTTTACACAAGGATGAAAGAGTGTATCATAGCTATGTTTTTTCATAAAGTAACCAGAAGTAGTCAACATAGCACGCATTTTATGCTGATGAATAATATCCAAATACTCTTTTAAATTAGAAAGTGTCAAAGGGTCACCCACCACATGACAAGCAATTTCAGAAGTAAATGCTTTGGCTTGTTTTACGATAGATTCAAAGAACTCTAAACTCATTCTCTTATTGGGTAACTCTTTTGTGGGACAAAAAGAGCAACGAAGTCCACAGATATTTGTTAATTCTATATAGATACGGTAAAATTTCATTTGAAATTATAGCTAAAACATTTTTTTAGATACAAGGAAAACAATGAAAGCAATGCTACTAAGTTTACTACTACTGATTAACATACGCATACAATAGCCTCTATTCCTGAAGCATCTGGAATATCTTACTGTCAAAATAGCGATAGTTTGGTTGTTGCCAATGATGAAGGTTCTATTTATGAACTCAATACAGAAGGAGCAATACTCCTCAAACATAAACTAGGAAAGTATGACTTAGAGGGTGTAGTCTGTGAAGAGAAAATATTTATGTTTGCTGTCGAGGATGGTAAACTATTAGAAGTCAATAGAAAAACCCTCAAAAGTAAGCTTATTAAACTAAAGGGGCAAGATTTTAAAATTTCTAAAAAATCAGGGATTGAGGGTATTACAAAAATAAAAGATTTGTACTACGTCTCGATACAGGCTAAAACAAAAAAAGATTCTAAAATTTTAATCTTAAAGGTAGGAAAAAAGTATGCTAAAGTGATTAAAACCAT
>QNZV01000141.1 GCA_003978395.1 Sulfurovum sp.
TATAAAAATCATATATACTTCTAAAAATTAAATAGAAAAAGAGTTAAAAGATGAAAGATAGAAAATTATACAATAGCTCAGATAGATTAAAATATATTACAACTCTACTCAACTTAAATACAAATGATATTTCCCAAAAATTAGATGTATCAGCCTCTTTTATCTCCCATTTATACCGTGATAGCTCTGCTAAATTAAGAGATTTACATCTTTATGCTTTTAGTTCAGCTTATAATATTCCAATGGAGGCATTTGAGTATAAAAAAGATGAAGAGTTTGTTACCCAAGATGAGATTAGAGATATAGTTCATAGAAATAGAGATATAGAAGATGATAAATTCAAAAAAGATATTAAAATCATAGATAAATTAGTAGGCGAGTGGTATATGTATAGCTATCCGAGTAATCCCAAACAGATAAAAGAGGATTTATGGGAGACAAAAACATTATTTTATGCTGATGGAACTGTAGAAGATGAACATCATAATATGGGATATCTCCTCTCAAATCAAAATCAAACTATTATATTAAAAGAGAGTTTATTTAGTAAAAATATAACCTCTGTTACCTTTGATAACTCTCAAATAGGACATAATGTTTTTCTCTTTTCGAGAGTATCCAAATCAAATGGAGTCAATAGAGAACTTTTTAACTTTGGGGTTGCTTCTAAAAATAGAATGAACCTAGAAGATGTAAAATATATTTTGGGAGATAGAGCTAAAGTTCAAATGAAAATAGATGTTTATTTAAAGGAGAGAATGTCTCCTTTTCAAGAGATTGAATAATCAACTAAAAAATGTATTTCTCAAAAAAAGATACAAAAAATAGAGATGGGAATAGGTTGGTTATTTATATTAACTTCTTTTAGATAAAATAACACTTATAAAAAATTAAATATATGGATAAAAAATAGATGGATTATTTACAAATTAACGGTGGGGCTAAATTAAGTGGTTCTATTCAAATTTCTGGTGCTAAAAACTCGGCTCTTCCTGTTATTGCCGCGACAATACTTTCTAATAAACCTGTTACCTTGACCAATCTTCCTAATGTTGTTGATATTAGAACACTTCTTAAACTCTTGGATATTTTAGGTGGAACGGTTAATCACAATGATACCGTTGCTACCATTGATAATGGAACAATGAACTCAACCAAAGCAGTCTATGAGATTGTTTCTCAAATGAGGGCTTCTATTTTGGTTTTAGGACCACTTTTAGCACGTTTTGGAGAGTGTGAAGTGAGTCTTCCTGGTGGTTGTGCTATTGGACAACGTCCAATTGATTTACACTTAAAAGCATTAGAGGCAATGGGTGCAAAGATAGAGATAAAAGGTGGATATGTAAGAGCCGAAGCACCTAACGGTCTGCAAGGTACACGAATAGTATTTGATAAAATAACGGTAGGTGGAACTGAAAATATTGTTATGGCTGCCTCTTTGGCTCATGGAACAACAACAATTGTAAACGCAGCAAAAGAGCCTGAAATTGCACAACTGTGTGAGATGATAGCCGATGCAGGTGTTAAAATAGAAGGTATCGGAAGTTCTGAAATTATCATACATGGAACAGGTCAGAAACCTTTAGTCTTTAAAGATGTCGAGATTATTCCTGATAGAATTGAAGCAGGAACATACCTTTGTGCTGCTGCGATTACAGCATCGAAAATCACTCTTGAAAAAGTAAATGCTCAACATATTCAATCTTCTATAGACAAATTGGAATCTATGGGATGTACCTTCTCTTATGAAGAAGAGAGCATTACTATTTGTGGTAAAGAGCGTTTGAAGCCTGTAAGTCTTATTACCACTGAATACCCTGGTTTTCCAACAGATATGCAAGCACAGTTTATGGCAGTGGCGACCATGGCAATTGGAGAATCAGTAGTAGAAGAGCGTCTGTTTGAAAATCGTTTTATGCATGTAAGTGAACTCAACCGTTTGGGTGCAGATATTTGGTTAAAAGGTTCAGTTGCTGCCGTTCATCCCGTAGCAGAGCTAAATGGAGCAGATGTTATGGCAACGGATTTACGTGCTAGTTCTGCTTTGGTATTGGCAGGTTTGGTAGCCAATGGAACAACAAATGTGCATCGTATCTATCATCTTGATAGAGGATACGATAACCTAGAAGGAAAACTTGCATCATTGGGTGCTAATATTAGTCGTTTAAGTGAGTAAAAATTCAATAAATTTATAAAAAACAAGCTTCTTGGTTAAGCTTGTTTTAGAATTTTTTGTAACTCTTCTATATTGCTACGTTCTTTTATGGTTTGGCAATAACGTTTGTATTCTTTCTCTTCTGTAAAAGCAAAAGGGATAGCTCCATTATTTTTAATTAAATCAATCATTGTATTTTGAGACGCTTCTACTTTTAGAGTAGATAGTGGTTTTGCATCAAATAGTGCGAATTTATATTTTTTATTTTTAATTTGTTCTTTAAAATCATCCTCTGAATTAGATAAATCAACTCTATACCCTAAACTATTGAGGATGGCTTCATATAGTTTACCTGAAACTTTTGTCTCTTTATATAGTAATATATTACTCTTTTTAATCTCTATTCTATCTTTTTGGGATAAAAAATACTTTTGAAGAGTAGCTTTTAACTTTTTAATTTGAATAGGTTTTTCTAAGTAGTCATCCATTCCAATTTTAAGGTACTTTTCTTTATCTTCTTGGCGTATATTGGCTGTAAGTGCAATAATCGGTATGTGTTTTTGCTTTTTCTCTTTTTCATAAGCAATAATTGTAGAAGTAGCTTCTATACCTGACATAATAGGCATTTTAATGTCCATAAAAATAATATCATACTCTTTTTCTTTAAAAAGTTTAAAAGCTTCTTTTCCATTTGAAGCAATAGTAACATTTGTTTTAAAATTTTTTAAGATATTAAAAATTAATTTTTGATTTATAGTATTATCTTCGGCAACCAATATATTCATATTAGGAAACAATTCTATATCTATTTTTTTTTCTACTTTTTCTACTTTTTTTAACTTGCCTGTCTCACTTAAAAGTTCTATGGTCTGTATTATCTTTGAAAAATTAATAGGTTTATATATGGTCTTTGCAATTTTATTTTTATTTATTTTTAGGTATTGTTGATTATTAGGTGTCGTAATAAATACGATTTTAGTATCTAGTCTTAGAAGTCGTTTTAAAAGCTCTTTGTTTGTAATATATCTGTCATTAATAAATAAAATATCTGGTAAAGATTTACTATTAAAGAGTTCAGATTGATTATTGTATGTTTTAAAATTTGTGCCAATATATTGTATATACTTCTCAAAGTTTTTATCTACATCATTTGTAAAAAGAGTCTCTTCTGTTATATATCCAATGTTTAAATTTGTATGTTTTGTTTTTATTTGAGGTTTTGCATCTCTTGAACGTTTGAGTGTAAGAGTAAAGAAAAATGTACTACCTTTGCCTTTTTTACTTCTAATATTTAACTCTCCATTCATCAGTTCAACAAATTTACTAGAGATAGTAAGCCCTAAACCTGTTCCACCAAATTTTCTATTGGTACTGGCATCGGCTTGTGAAAAAGCATCAAAAATTTTATCTTTTTTTTCATTTTCTATTCCTATTCCTGAATCTTTAACTGAAAATTGAATATCTATATCTTTGGATGTTTCTGAAATTTTTTCTATTGAAATATTGATTTGCCCATCATCAGGTGTAAATTTGATAGCATTGCTTAATAGATTAAGAAGCACTTGCGATATTTTTGTCGAGTCTCCCATGATTTCTGTTGGAAGTTCGGGGTCAATAAAGAGACCTAATTCAATATTTTTTTGAGTAGCCTTTATAGTATAGGACTCAACACATGCTTCAAACTTTTCCATAATATTAAAGGAGATGTATTCAAGCTCTATTTTTCCTGAGGAAACTTTTGCAAAATCTAAAATATCGTTAACAATATTTAGTAAGTTATTTGAACTCTCTTCTATAATATTTACAAATTCTAACTGCTCCTCTTCTAAATCTTTTGCTTTTAATAAGTTGGTAAATCCAATGATTCCATTTAGAGGTGTACGAATTTCATGAGACATGTTGGCAAGAAAATTATCTTTTTCTCTACTAGGCTCTTTTATAGCATTTGCTAGAAATTTATAAATTTCAATGGTATCATTTTTTCTAATAACATTTTGTATCTCTATCTTTTGTTTTTCATTGAGTTCGGCTTCAATATCTTTTAATGTTTCTGTTAAATATAAACTATTCTTTCTTATGTTATACGATAAATATATAAGCATTAATATAAATAAAAAAAAGAATAGAGAAGCTAGAATCGTTTTTATCAGAGTATTTTCCAGTTTCTCAATTTCTTGATTGAGAGTAGATTTTATATTGATAAAAAGTATCTTTTGAGCAACATTGATTTTATCTATTTTACTGGTTGAGACATTGAGCCATTTTTCAATAGAGATGCTATAGTTTCCATTGAGTGTATTGTTAAAAATCTCAGCCCGTTCATTATTTTTTATATTGGAAAAATATATAGGATTAATAGTATCATAAAGCTCTTTTCTAATCTCTGCTTTTTTTAAACTTTGAAAATTAGGAGTAGTATCTTGGTTAATTAAATTTTCCCATAGATGTAACTCTATAAGGTTCATTTTTTTTGAATTACTTAATATAAAAGATATGAAACTTGTCTCTGTATTGAGGTTGATTTTAATCGTAATTAATTTTTTAAAAAGAGATAACTCTTGAGTATACTTTTTTGAAAAATTTTTATCAAATTCTTTTATTATATTATTTAATGGTTGAATAATTCTATTATCATAATTATCAAATAGACTTATTTGGTAACTTTTGTTATTTAAATCTATACTTTCTCTAATTTTTTTTAATTGAATTAACGTCTTTGTTAATAGCTCTTTTTGATATAAAAATTTTGAATTTTTATTAAAAAATATAAGAGCTTCTTCTATCTCTTGATCAACTATTTTTCTAAAAGAGTTGACTTGATTTTTTCTTATTTCTTCTCTGTTTCCAAGATAAATAGCCGAATAGATTTGTTCATTTTCGATTTTATTTATAATATAATTTATCTTTTCTATTGAAAGGATATTGGTTAAACTACTCTCTTTAGAGTTAAATTTATTTGAATAGATAAATATATTATAGATTAAAAAAGAGAATATTGTTATGCTGGCAATAAGAAAGAGAATAGTAATACTTTTATTGTTTTTTATACTCATTATAACTCTTTTTACTGATTTTGTTTATGATAGAGTTCTAGTTTTTTTATACTGTCCTCAAAATTTTTACTGAAAAGTAAAAGTAAATTTGGAACAGATAAATCTTTGGAAATATTTAAAAACTTTTTATTATTTTTCCAATAATTTACTATTTTACTACGCTCTTCTTTTGTCTCTTTAGGGTAGGGGTACTCTTTAATAGCTTTAAATATATCTTCCACTTTTCTTAAAGCATTATTCATATGTTGTTTATTACTTATTTTATTAAGATTTAAGATAGAAGCTATATAATATTTATTAACACGTTCTAAAAGATATTCTAACTCTTTAAGATACATCAGCATTTTCTCTTCATTGGAAAATTTATATTGATGTAAAAATTGAATAGAGTTTGCTGCTTCTACAAATGTCTCACTATAGTCTAGCATTAAAATACTCTTATCTTGTGAAACTTTTTGATTTAATAAAATTTGAATCTCTTCATTGCTATAGGTTAAAAAATTAAGAATATTTTTACTTTGATTGTTTTGAGTATTAATCGAAATCTCTTCAATACTTTTTTTTAGTTTTTTCATATTGTTTGTAATTTTATCTCTTAAATTTATCTTATTTGGATTGTAGTAAAGATAGAGATACTCTTTTGCTATCTTTTGACTTAAATATCTAATATCTTCTGATGCTTCGATAATTTTTACATCACTTCTTGTTGATGCTTCACTATTACTAATGACTCCTAAAATTATAAAGAGTATAAATGCTATTTTTTTCATTGGAAGTTCTTATTTTTGAATCATGAGATATAGTTGAGTAATCTCATTCATTTTTTTAGTAATCTTATCTGTTGTATTAAAAACAATAAGAGGAAGTCCACCTTTTTCAATATCTTTGTAAAATTTATGAACAATCTTCCAAAGTGTATTAACTCCATCAATTTTTTTTTGTATTGCAGGGGTATTTTCTTTACTTCTTAATAGTATATTTAGGTTATTGTTAAAATCTATAATAGATTGTTTCATACTTCTAACTGTATTTTCATCTCTTATTCCTGTTTGATAGGCAATATAGTATTTTGCAATACGTTGAGCAAGCATGCGTTGTTTTCCTGCAATATCAATAATTTTAGACCTCTCCTTTCTACAGGTATGTTTAATAGAATTAACTATATATTGACTCCCCTCTAACATTGATTCACTTAAATCTAAAATGAGTTGAGCATTATCAAGTGAGAAAGATTTATGAATTGTTTGGTTAAAGTCATTAGAACTTAGTTCAACAAAATCAAGTAAATTTTTAATCTCTTCATTTTTGATGGCATTAACTAATATTTTATGAGACTTAAAGAACTCTTTTATAGATACTTGAAGTTCTTTTTCTGTTTTTCTTGTAGCAATGTTTTTATGAAGATAAAGATAATCTTTAGCAATACGTTGTGATAACATTCGTTGTTTTCCAGCAATATCTATAAGTTTTATATTTTTATCTTCCTCTTTAGCAAATAAGTTTGTAGCTGTTAAAATTATAAATATAGTGATGGCTTTTATTAGTTTTTGCATAGACTCTCTCCTACTTATCTTGTATATTAATAACATAGTCATGTGTAATTGTGTCCATATTCTTTAGAATATCATTTGATTTTTTATAGATTAATGTAGGAATAAAAGTATCTGCTGTTTTATTCATAATTTTAAAAAAAGTAAATGAGTTTTCTACCTCTTTTAACAAATCTGTAATCTCTTTTGTATTTAGTTTTGAGTGTTGTAAATGTTTTAAAGATGTCTCAAAAAGATTCATGCTTTTATCCATTTTATCTTGAAAATTCTTATTTTTTACGCCCCAAACTTTTAGCATATAAAGACTTGCCATTCTTTGTGAAAGCATTCTTTGTCGTCCTGATATATCAATGATAATTCCTGCTTCTTCTCCTTCTTCTTTAGCAAAAAGATGAGTAGTTGAATCAGAAGCTTGAAGTAATTTTTCCAAACTCTCTTGTAATGGAAGTGCTTTCTCTTTTTTAGGACTTTTTTGTAAGATTTCTTTGATGGGTATCCAAAGCTTTTTTACTCTTTGTGTACTTTTTATAATCTTTTTATTTTTTGTATAGTTCTGAAGCGATTCTAAATGATTTTCAAATTTAGAAATTATTTCCTTTAAATCTTTATCTGGATTATTAAAACTGTTTTCCATACCAATCATGGCATAATCTTTTAGCATTCTTTGGGTAAACATTCGTTGCTTTCCTGCAATATCAACAGCATGATGAAGACTTCTTATCTCTATAGCATAGCTTGAACTATAGAGTAACGATAAAAAAAGTAGATGTTTTAATAAAACCATAAATAAATCCTTTTATAAAAGTTTATTATATAGTTTTAAATATTAAAATTAATAGATAGATTTAAAATTAATTTAATTTTAAATCTATTTTTCTTCGACTCTCCAAGGTAATCCTTGACTCATTAGCTCTTCCATAAATGGGTCAGGGTCAAACTCTTCCATATTAAAGACACCTTCTGCTTTCCATTTCTCTTCAAGTATCAATTTTGCTCCAATCATAGCAGGAACTCCAGTGGTGTAGCTTACTCCTTGACTAAGTACTTCAGCATAACATTTTTCATGGTCGCTTACTTGGTAGATGTAAACTGTTTTCTCTTTACCATTTTTTAAACCTTTGGCATAAATACCAATATTGGTTTTTCCTGTAGTTCTCTCTCCTAGCGATGCAGGGTCAGGAAGTAGGGTAGCTAAAAATTCCATAGGAACTATTTTTTGACCTTTATGTTCTATCTCTTTAATCCCTAACATTCCTACATTCTCTAAACATTTCATGTGGGTTAAGTAGCTCTCTCCAAAGGTCATGAAAAAACGAATACGCTTAAGCCCTTTTATATGTTTTATTAAACTCTCCATCTCTTCATGGTAGAGCAGATATGACTCTTTCTCTCCAATTTCAGGATAGTCCCAAACTTGCATAATCTCCATTGGTTCAGTCTCTATCCATTTGCCATTTTCCCAGTATCTTCCTTTTGCAGAGACTTCACGAAGATTAATTTCAGGATTAAAGTTGGTAGCAAAAGGGTAGCCGTGGTCTCCTGCATTGCAATCTAAAATATCAATGGTATGAATCTCATCAAAGTAGTGTTTCATTGCATAAGCACAAAAAACATTGGTAACACCAGGGTCAAATCCACTTCCTAAAAGAGCCATAGTGTTTGCCTCTTTAAACTGTTTATTTCGTTCCCACTGCTCTTTATATTCAAATTTAGCTGTATCTGGATGTTCATAGTTGGCTGTATCCAAATAGTCTATACCACATTGTGTACAGGCATCCATAATGGTTAAATCTTGATAGGGTAGAGCCACATTTATCACGATATTTGGTTTTATCTCTTCAAAAAGTGTAATAAGGTTGGGAATTGAGTCAGCATCAACAGAAGCCGTTTGGATAGAGATAGAGAGCCTCTCTTTAATGTTTTTAGCAATGGTATCACATTTAGATAGGGTTCGACTAGCAAGTGTGATTTCTCCAAAGGTTTTAGAGTTCATAGCACATTTAAATGCAACCACATTTCCCACACCACCTGCACCAATGATTAGGGTTTTGTTATTTAGATTATTATCTTTAGACATATCTTTCCTTTAACTATTTTTTGAAAGAATTATACCTTTTTTGGAATGATAATATCAGCTAAATGTAGAGGAATACGAGTAGGTTTCCCTTCTCGTACAAATACCAAGAGTATATCCATCTCAAATATTTTCTTTTTTTTAGAAAAGATAGATTGTTTTAAAATAATAGAAGTACTTTTCTTCTTTACAAGTTGGGTACTTACTTCTAGTATATCCCCAAGGTATGCCATACCCAAAAAATTAGCATTTATATTTCGTACCACAAAACCTGAATTTTTTCCATCCGTTGGGGTTGTATTTTTTTCAAAAAATAGCTCAGACCTTGCACGTTCACAATACTTAATATAGTTTGTATGGTATACGATGCCCCCTGCATCGGTATCTTCATAATATATTCTAATGTTCACTATTTATTTTTCTTTTTTTTAGCTTCTTTTTTCTCTTTTTTTAAATATTTTAGGTACTCTTTTGCTGTTAATTCATCCCCATTAACAATAACATGAGTAGCAATACCTCTTTTACAAAGCTCTTTTGTTTCCATCCAATAATCTTGACCTACCAACATCTGTTCAAACTCATGATTTGTTAAAAATCCTTTTTTTACAATCAAATCATAAAAGAATTTTTCAAGTTTTTTATTGGAGTGTTCAACACGTGCTTTTATTTCACCACCTTTTCCATGTGCTCCACCAGAATAGGTATGAAACATAAAATCAGAGTATTCATATGCCACTCTTTTTTCTGCCATACAGAATAGTAATGCACCCATACTGTATCCATAATTATCAAGATAGGCTACAGTACGTTTATGAAATTTTTCTTGGATGAGGTTATAAAACTGTTGACCTTCTAATATAATACCTCCACCAGAATTAATCATCAGTTCTAAATAATCATTTCTTTTTGCTTCACGTAATTCATTAAAAACAGAATGAAGACCTTTTTTAAGTTCAAAGAATCTTCCAATATAGACACGATAACGTTTGTATTTTGGTGTTATCTGATAGATATTTTTTTCTTTATCTACAACTCTTTTTTGTTCAGAAATTACTTCTGTGTAGAGGGTGTGTTGTTCACTACTTAGCTCTTTTTTTGCACCAATCATATTAAAACCCCTATATATTATTTTTTATAGGGGCTTATTATATCGTATTTAAATGTAGTATTTGGCTAGAATAGCAAGCTTTGTATAGACTTTTATCTTAAGCAAAGCTAGATTGAAGAGATAGCTTATACTTATTCCATGTCTCAATGATATTATCTACCAAATCATCATTTATTGTATTAATATCAGTTAACACTCTAGGTTCTATCTCTAAAACACCAATTAGTTCAGCGTGAGTGAATCTTTTTAGAATCTTTTTTAGTTTTTTGTTACCTAGACCTTTTATGGTTAAGAGTAAAGACTCTAACTCCTCCTCTGAAAGTTCTATATTTGAGCTTGACTCATCAGCAGAAACTTCAGGTGCTTCTTCTGTTTTTAGTGCTGGTACTTTCATCGATTTTAAGTTTTTAAGTGCAAATTTGTCTTGATAATTCCATTTTTCACTTGGCCACTCTTCAAAAGTACGCTCTTTTACATCATATACTTTATAGGTAGAATCAAGCTCATGCATATAAACCTCTTTTTCTCCATATATTTTTTTCTTTGTTCCAAAGTAGGCACCATCATAAGAAGGGTTGTACTCTCCAAAGGTAATATGTCTCATGGTTCTAAGTAAATCAGGAGAGATTTTACTAAGCTCTTCCCAGTTGAACATTGGCATATGTGGTTTTTTAAATCTTCCTTCGCTTAGGCTCCACATAATATATTGACCAATCCAATCACGAATATATGGGAATGCTGCAAATGCTGTTGCACACTCTAAAATACGAACTTTACCATCTTTTCCATAGGCAACATCACATGCCCAGTACTCTGCATTTGCTGCTTTTGAAACTTTAACTGCAAGGTCAAGAACATTTTTTGGTACGTTCATGTAGTCCATCTCTCCACCTTGAGAGGTGTTGGTTAACCACTCTCCTTCTGGAGCTCTTCGCCAAAATGCACATACTGGTTTATGACCAATA
This sequence comes from Sulfurovum sp., assembly GCA_003978395.1. Classification (GTDB taxonomy): domain Bacteria; phylum Campylobacterota; class Campylobacteria; order Campylobacterales; family Sulfurovaceae; genus UBA1140. Next base: position 10,906 of record QNZV01000141.1, read on the forward strand.
AGCATTACACGAATATCTGCTTCCATTGGAACAAAATCTTGAAAATACATTGGGTGATATTTTTTATCTGCATATAACTCTTTTGCCTCTTTATATGAGTCTACTTTATGTACAAAATATCCACCATAGTTAGAGGGACCATACGATTTTTTAACAATCTTTGGATATTCTGTTTTTTTCAAAAATTTATCAGCATTTGGTCTATTATAATAAATGTATGTTTTGGGAATTGGTAAATCATATTTCCATGCAAAACGGGTTACATTCTCTTTTGATTTATTAGAGAATTGAGTATCTAGTGATGGAAGAAAACGTACATTTGGTAACGCTCTTGCTATCTCTCTAAATGTCTCATATGCTGTTGCAGGAATATTTCCAATAAGTACATCAATTTTTTTCTTTTTTACCTCTTTAATAAAACGCTCTTTATCATTTTTCCAGTGGTATATTACAGTCTCTATTTTGTTTGGCCAACCCTTAAAGTTTGAGTGGTCAAAAAATCTTAGGACATAGTCCATGTATAAAAAGCCTAATTTTGGTAGTTCTTTGTTTTTTAAAGCCATTGTTTTTTACTCTCTTTTATTTATTTATTTTTTTTACGTGTTTTTTTATCGATTAAATCAACGATTAATTTAATTTTTTTATCGTTGAAATCCAGTCCCATTTTTTCTTGTTCAGGAGTTGCAAATGCTGGAATTCCATTGACTTCCAGTACAACATACTCCTCTTTTTCTAAATCATAAATTATATCAACTCCTGCAATGTCTACACCACATGCTTTGGTTGCTTTTAGTGCAATATTAATAATCTCATCATTACACTCTCGCATAAATACTGAACCACCAGATGTGATATTTGTTCTCCAATCTGTGCCAGATGCTTTTCGTCCATAACAGCCTACAAATTGACCACCTACAATATCTACCCTAAAATCTGTATTATCATATTTAATGAATTTTTCAACAAAAACTTGACGAACATTCATCTGATTGATAAAAGGCAATAGAATATCAAGATTGTCTTCACTCTCTATTTTGGTAAGACCAACACCACCCCAACCATCGGTTGGTTTATATACCATTTTCCCCCATTTTTGAATGGTTTTTCGTAATTGTTCAGTATCATCACGATGACAAACTCTATAATCAGCTGTATTTACACCAGCATTTCTTAATACAAAAGAGGTGTGAAACTTATCTTCTGTTAAAGCAAAGGCATCATAAGAGTTAATCATAGGAATAATACGATTAAGTGCTTGATATATGTAGGTTTGATAGATGGTCTGTTCTCCTGCATTATAAGAGAACATAAGGTCTAATTTATTTAATTTAACCCCATTATGAACGATATTTGCATTTTTTGCTGTTGCATCACGTAGATTAATATCATCTATGGTATTAATATTACGCTCTTTTAATTGTTTAATAATCTTTTTTCCAATAGCTTCTCCTCCACCATTTTTATAAAGCCACATACCAATTGTTCGTTTGTCTGACATCTCTGTTTTTCCTTCTATTAAAATTCTTTAAATTTTTGATGATGCGTAAGCATTTGAGTCATCAAGTTAATTCGTTGCTCAAAAGAGCTTTTTAATGCACGTTCATGAATGGTATGGTCTCCATCTCCAAAAGGACCAAAACCATCAAGTGTAGTGACACCTTGAGATGCTATAATATTTGCATCACTAACACCACCACGTTGTTCTGTAGTAAGCTTTTCTCCTGAAAGTTTTTCAATTTTTTCTATAAGTCTATGTTGCTCCTTATTGGCTTCCATTACATCTCGTTGAATGAGTCCCGAGAGCTTTGATTTTGTACCATTAACATAGGATATGTTTGTAATTTTTTCTAAAGCAGTTAATAGTCTATCTCGCTCAGAATTTTGTGTATAACGTAGTTCTAAAAGCAGTTCAGCTGTTGGTGAAATCGTATTTGCCCCAACTCCTCCTGAAATTTTTCCTACATTGACCGTTGTACCAATTTCAAGATTGGTCAACTTTGTAAGTTCTATTAGTTTATATGCTGATTCTAAGTTGGCATTTATACCTGCTGTGTATCGTACTCCTGCATGAGAAGCTTTACCCTCAATATTGATTGTAAATGTTCCTACCCCTTTACGTCCTGTTACTACTTCTAAATTCTCCCCCGCTGCTTCAAATACAAAACAGTAGTCATAATCATGAGCCAGTTTTAAACTGAGTTTCTTACTATCATCAGAACCTGTCTCTTCATCTGAGACCAGTAAAAAATCAATATTTTCTATTTTGTTGTTTTTTTTATAGACATTTCTTAGTGCTTGAAGGGCAACCATATTCCCTCCCTTCATATCACAAACACCTGGACCATAAACCCATTTTTCATCTTCTGAATAGTTTTCAAATTTTCCTTGAGGAAAAACAGTGTCATTATGACCCAAAAGTAAGATTTTTTTCCCCTCTGTTTTTGGACTAACATAAAGATTGTGATTCCCAATAGTTTCCCGTTGATAACAGATGTTTTTAAAACCTAAATCATTGAACCATTCCGTCATAATTTTAGAAATTTGATCGACACCATCTTTATTATTAGTGTAGGAGTTGATGTTTATAATTGTTTGAAGGTTTTTAAAAAAATCTATAATATATCCTTTAATTAAGTTGAATTTGTACTTTAAAAAAAACTATGTGTAGTAATTGTGGAATTATAGCACGTTAATCCTAAAAAAAGATGAAAAATTCAGCAAGAATTAATATTTGTTTTTAATAAAATATTATAAATATAAATAAACATAATAAAATATTTTTTTGGAATTAAAGAGAGAATTGGAGTGTAAAATTTAGTAGTTTGGTATGGCGTTTTGCCATACCAAAATTTTTCTATTTTGCTTTTTCTAAATATTTGCCATCAACGGTATCGACTACAATCTTTTGACCTTCTAAAATAAAGAATGGTACTTGTACTACTGCACCTGAGTCTAGTGTTGCTGGTTTTTTACCACCTTGTGAATCACCTTTGAAGTTTGGAGGAGTCTCTACAACTGTATATGTTGCTGTTTGTGCAATTTCTACAGAGATTGCTTTTCCATTATGAAAAAGAATATCAGCTTCCATCCCATCAATCATATAATCAAAAGTCTCTTTTCCTACTTGTTCATGAGTAAGACCAATTTGGTCATAGGTTGTGGTATCCATAAATTGTAAAAACTCTCCGTCATCATACAGATACTGCATGGTTGTCTGTTCTAAATCAGGCACTTCAAATTTATCGCCTGCATGTACAGTTTTTTCAATTACTTTACCTGTTGAGAGGTTTTTAATTTTACAACGTACAAAAGCTGCACCTTTTCCTGGTTTTACATGTTGAAAGTCTACTACTCTATAAGGGTTTCCGTCTAACTCTAAACGTACACCTTTTTTAAGGTCACCCATTGAAATTGTTGCCATTTATACAACTCCTAATTTTTTTTTGCTATTATATCCTTTGATTAATATTACATTGTTTAATGGTTTACTATTTACTGTTATCCTTACAAAAAAATTAAATAAAGGTATTAAATGCAAAAAATCTTAAAACTATTGGTTCTTTTAGGTCTCATTCTCTCTTTTTCAGAAGCTAAAAGTATCAATTCATCTATTGTAAAAATTTTTACAGTCTCTAAAACAACTGATTATATGGAGCCTTGGAACTCATCTGTTAGTCGTTCAAGTGGTTCGGGAAGTATTATCTCTGGTAATCGTATTCTTACGAATGCTCATGTAGTTGGAAATGAGACATTTATTGAAGTTAAAAAATATGGAGATACCAAACGTTATCAAGCAAAAGTTTTAGAGGTTTCACACGATACAGACTTAGCTCTTTTAGAGGTAAAAGATGAAAAATTTTTTAAAAATACTACACCTTTGACCTTTGGTACTTTACCTAAAATGCAAGATAAGGTAACAGTGTATGGATACCCTATGGGAGGACAGACAATTAGTATTAGTACAGGTATTGTTTCTCGTATTGAACATACACGTTATATTCATAGCTCTCAACACTTTTTATCTATTCAGATAGATGCAGCGATTAATCCTGGAAACTCTGGTGGACCTGCTCTTTCAAATGGTAAAATTGTAGGTGTGGTTATGCAGGGTATTACTATGTCACAAAATATTGGTTATATTGTTCCTGTTGATATTATTCAACACTTTTTAAAAGATGTTTCAGATGGTAAATATGATGGGTATCCAAAATTGGGAATTATGACCGATAAGATTCAAAATCCAAGTCTTAAAGAGTACTATCATCTCAATAAAGATGAGGGTGGAATTTTGGTTGTAGATATTGTTTATAACTCTATTTTAAAAGATGTATTAAAGAAAGAGGATATTATTACCTCAATTAATGGCTACAAGATTGAGAATGATGGCACTGTTGAGTTTCGAGATAAGCAGTATACTCACTTTAAATATGCTGTGGATATTTTACAGTATGGAGATAAAGCTTCTTTAACGGTTATTCGTAAGGGTAAAAAGGTTAATTTAGAGGTGGTACTTCCAAAAAAATTCAGTTCAGAATACTCAAGCTATTCAGAATTAGAGTATGATAAAATGCCTACTTACTTTATGTTGGGTGGTTATGTATTCTCTCCATTAACACAAAACCTTCTGAATGCTTCGATGAGTCCTATACTTAACTTACGTTATAATGCAACAAAATTTCCTACAAAAGATAAACAAGAGTTGGTAGTTCTTTTAAAAGTTTTAGCAGCAGAACATAGCCGTGGAGATTATGGTATAAGTCTTTGGTACATTGAGAAAGTTAATGGTAAATTATTTAAAAATTTTAAAGAGTTTTATGATTTAGTTATTAATACAAAAGATAAATATGTCGTTCTTGAAGATGAAGATGGTGCTAAAGTGGTAATTAATAAAGCTGAAGCATTAAAAGTAGAAAAAGAGATATTACAACGTTACAGTATTAAGGCTAATAAGTCGGATGATATGTAATATATGATAAAAAGCCTATCTAAAAGATAGGCTTTAAAAAGTAGAGTGAGTTAAAAATTATCTAACAAACTCAAATGGGTTTTCCACTACATTTTTTCTATCTACAATGTATGGAATAAGAGCTGTTTGTCTTGCTCTTTTAATTGCTACTGTTACTAACTCTTGGTGTCTTTTACAGTTACCAGTAAGTCTTCTTGGCATAATTTTAAATCTTTCGCTCAATGAGAACTTTAATAGACTTAAATCTTTATAGTCAATGAAATCTACTTTCATTTCACAGTATTTACAATATCTTTTTTTGAACTTTCTTCTTTCTGCCATGGTTATCTCCTAAAATGGTATCTCGTCATCATCGATGTCGATTTCTGGGACAGACGGCTGTTGTTGCTGTGGTGCTGAATAAGATGGTTGTGAAGAAGGTGCTTGAGGTTGTCCATAAGCACTTTGTTGAGGTTGACCATAACTTTGTTGTTGTTGAGCAGGTTGCCCATAGCTATTATTATCATTACCATAAGAATTTTGTGGTTGTTGTTGTCCACCATAATTATTTTGGCTTGGTTGCTCTGCATATCCATTTCTATTGTTAGGGTTTTGGCTATCTGCCTTGGAATCTAACATCTGCAGGTTCTCTACAGTAATGGCATGTTTACTTCTTTTACTTCCATCTTGTGCAGTCCATTGTTGAAAAACAAGTCGTCCATCTACTAAAACTTTGCTCCCCTTACGAAGGTATTGATTTGCAATCTCTGCTGTACGCCCAAAAAATGTCAAGTCGATGAACATTACTTCTTCTTTTTGCTCACCAGTTTGACTCTTCCACTTTCGGCTTGTTGCAATTCCAACATTACCAATAGCTGAGCCACTTTGTGAGTATCTTATCTCAACATCTCTTGTAAGGTTTCCTACCAATACGACTTTGTTATACATGGGGTTTATCTCCTAAGGTTTTACGCTTCTGTTGTTTCTGTTGCAGGTGTATCTGTTGTTGGTGTTTCAACTACTTCTTCAGTCTCTACAGGTGCTACTTCTTCTTTAGGAGTAGATGCAGCTACAAGTTTAGCAAATTGAGTAAGCTCTTTTTGTTTTGTGTATCTTACTGTTAAGTATTTAATAACTTCTTCGTTAAACTTCAAGTTTCTTTCAAGTTCATGAATTACAGTACCTTCAGCTTTGAAATAAACGATTGTGTATACACCACGCTCATTTTTTTCAACAGGATATGCAAGTTTTCTCATTCCCATATTATTGGTAGCAAGAATTTCAGCACCTTCACGTACAAGAATCGCTTCGATTTTTGCAATGTTTGCTGCTGTCTCTTCATCTGTAAGTGTAGGTTTAAGTACATACAGTGTTTCGTAGTTGTTCATTGTGTTCCTTTTGGTTTTATAGCCCATCTCAATTAGTCAACTGACTATCCAAAAAATGAGCAAGAATTTTGGAAGCCGTATATTAGCACAAAAACTATTGTTTTTTACTAAAAATAGATGAAATTCTTATAGAATTTTATCACTTTGAGAATTAAAAAGGGAAAAGAAAAAAAATATTATTAAAATAATATTAAATTTTATTATTGCTAGATATAATAAAATTTATTTTAATATTTTAAATAAAGAAAAGAAAAAGGAAAGTATATGAAGAGTAAAATTGAATATTCCATACCAAATAAATTTTTAAATCCTTCCAAGGTAATTTTTTCTATATTATATATAATGCTTATTATAAGTTCTATTTATATGTTTTTAAAAAGTTATAATTACTATAACTATTTGGACAGCTCATCTCAGTATCAAGAGCATATGGAGGCAATTAAAGAAGTTAATAGTGTTAATAAACTTTTTTTAGTTCAAGATGTTTCATTTAGAAAAGATGAACAGATAATGATAATGGTTATCTCATCTATTGTTTTATTGGTCTCTCTACTAATGCTTTTGAGAATAACTTATATCTTTAAGTCGATTAAATTAAAAAGAAAGAATTTAGAAATTTTGTTAGAAGATATAGAAGATTACCCCAATAAAGATAAAGTAACTGAATTTAAACAGATTATTAAGAATAGAGATTCAGCTGAAATTTATGCATTTATGTCAGAGATGATTCAAGAGTTACAAGAGAGTAAAAATATGGCAGACAGAGCCAATGAGACAAAAAGTCTATTTTTAGCCAATATGTCTCATGAGATTCGTACACCTCTTAATGGTATCATTGGCTTTACAAAGTTTTTAAAATCTACGAGTTTAAGTACAGAACAAGATGAATTTGTACATATTATTAGAAAAAGTTCCGAAGATTTACTCTCTATTATTAACGATATTCTTGATATTTCAAAAATAGAGAATGGAAATCTTGAACTTGAAGAGGTCTTTTTTAATCCAATGGAGGAGTTTGAAAATGTTATTGAATCGTATGCTGCAAATGCTTCAAAAAAAGATATAGATTTTTCTTTATGGATTGACCCTCATCTTTCGTCAAATCTTTTACGAAGTGACCCTGGAAAAATTAAACAAGTTCTTATTAATCTTATCTCTAATGCACTTAAATTTACAGAAAAAAAAGGGACAATAGATGTTCTGATACAACAAGTAGAGAGTGAAGAGAATAAAGTTTCCATTAAATTTTCTGTTAAAGATACTGGAATAGGTATTTCTGAAGAGAACAAGTCTAAAGTTTTTGAAGCCTTTATTCAAGCAGATAGTAGCACTTCTCGAAAGTATGGAGGTACAGGTTTAGGGTTAACTATCTCTTCGAGTTTAGTAAATGCTCTAGGAGGTGCATTAATCTTAGAGAGCATTGTAGGCAAAGGAACAACTTTTTCATTCATCTTAACTTTAGAGAAAAAAGATATACAACGTGATAGTAAAAAGAGAGCAATGAAACTGGCGATTTATGCTCCCCATGATGTACAAAAAAAAGATTCGAATCACTATTTAGAAGATTATCTATATGCCTATAAGCATCTATCTTTGACACGATTTAAAACCTTTGAAGAGTGTATGGATGCTTCTGACGAACTTTTTGATGTACTCTATATTCATTATGATAAT
>QNZV01000050.1 GCA_003978395.1 Sulfurovum sp.
CTATAAAGGTCAACGAAAACTCATTAAAAAAAGCCGTTTTTTAGGAGAAGCAGGACTCATTAACGACACAGCCTTTCAACGAAGTAAAAGCCCAAGCTATAAAAAAGGCGACCTAGTCAAACATAAACTTTTTGGAATTGGTCGAGTGCAAGGTGTAACAAAATCAGGAAAAGAGTATAAACTAAAAATCAATTTTGGTGGAAGCAAACGAGAAATCATAAGCTCATTTGTACAATCGGTATAAAATATGAATAGATTATTTGTAGTAAACAAACCTATTTTTCGTTCATCCAATGGCTACATGGGCTATGTAAAAAGAAAATACAATACCAAAAAAGTAGGTTTTTCAGGGACACTTGACCCTTTTGCCACAGGTTGCCTTATTGTAGCCACAGGACAATACCCAAAGCTTTTTCAGTACCTAAAAAAAACACCAAAAGCATACTCTGCAACATTATGGCTTGGAGCAAATTCAGAGAGCCTAGATATAGAGAATGTGGACTCTGTTAAAATTATAGAACCCGTAGATAAAAACAAAATAGAAAATGCACTAAAAGAGTTAAAAGGTGAATTAACCTACTATCCACCAAAATTTTCAGCAAAAAAGATTAATGGTAAAAGAGCCTATGATTTAGCACGAGCAGGAGAAGAGGTTAAACTAAAACAGATAACTTCAACTATTTACGATATAAAACTCATAAACTATTGCCACCCTTTTGTTCATTTTGAAGCCACGGTTTCAGAGGGAACGTATATTCGCTCTTTAGGTGCTATTATTTCAGATACCCTAAAAGTAGATGGAACACTATCAAGTTTAAAACGCCTCAATGAAGGGGCATTTTACTTTGAAAATGAAAAATCACTTAATCCTTTAGAATTTTTGAGAATTCCTCAAAATATCTACACAGGAGATACAAAATTTATAGAACTTGGTAAAAAATTATACATCGACTACTTTGAAAGCAAAGAAAATGGGGAGTATTGGGTAGAGACAGAGAAGTTTTTTTCTATTATTGAGATTAAAGATGAAGAGATTAAGTATAAACTTAATAGAGTGCATAAATTTATAAATTAAAGCTCATACAAAAATATAAATAATAAGAATAGGATTTACATAAAATGACAACTGTAATGAAATCAGAATTAAATTTATTTCAATCTTATAAATTTCCTAGAACTAGATATCAAGGTAGTAAATATAAATTACAAGCTTGGATAAAAAGTCATTTAGAGACGTTAGATTTTGAAACTGCACTAGATGCATTTTCAGGTACAAGTTCTATCTCGTATATTATGAAAGAGATGAATAAAACTGTTCATAGCAATGATATACTTAAATTTAATTACTATATCGCAAAAGCATTAATAGAAAACAGTGATGAACAGATAACAAAAGATAATTTTAATAATATAATAAAAAAGAGAGAGGGTTATGACTATTTATCTTTTATAAAAGATACATTTCAAGATATATATTTTTTAGAAGAAGAAAATGAGTGGCTAGATATAGTGATTCAAAATATAAATCAATTAAAAAACGAAAATAAAAAAGCGATGTTTCTATGGGCTTTATTTCAATCTTGTATATCTAAAAGACCGTATAACTTATTTCATAGAAAAAATCTCTATGTAAGAACCTCAGATGTTAAAAGAAATTTTGGAAATAAAACAACTTGGGACAAACCATTTGAAGAGCATTTTTATAAGTTTATAAAAGAGATAAACTCAGCAATTTTTGATAACCAAAAAAACAATAAAGCTTATCATAGTGATATTTTTGAATTAGATATAGAAACTGATTTAGTTTATTTTGATACACCCTATATTCCACAAAAAGGAACGTTAACATATTATAGAGATTTTTATCATTTTTTAGATGGACTAACAAATTATGATGACTGGCATAAAGAGATTGATTATAATACAAAACATAGAAAGTTGCAATCAACTTATAATATTTGGGAAGATAAGAAGAATATTATAAATGCTTTTGAAAACTTAATTAAAAAATTTAAAAATAGCATTATTGTCATTTCGTATAGAAATGATGGAATTCCAACCATAAAAGAGATAAGTGATATATTAAAAAAGTATGGGAAAGAAGTAAAGATTGAAACTATTGATTATCAATATGTATTATCAAAAAAACAAAATTTAAAAGAAGTCTTAATAATAGGAAAATAAAAATGACCTTTGAAGAAAAATTCAATGAATTTATACCAAAACTAACAGAAGCACTGACTGTGCCAAATAGTACAGATTGGACAGTAAAAGGTTTTATTGATTATTATCAAAATATCTATTCAATAAGTACGGATACAAAAGTTATTTCAAAAGTAATAGAATTAATGATTTTCCCCAAATTTTTAGAATTTGCACAAAGAAATAATTTAGAATTAAAACTATCTCCCCATCAAAATTATTATCCTGATATTACATTTATTGACTCTGATGGAAAAAAATATGCTGTTGATTTAAAGAGTACATACAGAGCAACTTCAACAAAAGTAAATGGTATGACACTTGGTGCATTTACTGGATATTTTAGAAATAGAGAATCTAACAAAAATACTCTTTATCCTTATGGTGAATATCATAAGCATTATGTATTTGGAATAATATATTCAAGAACAGATATATCAAATATAGAGGATTACTTTGTTACATTAAAAATCAAATCAACAATAAAACTTAAAAAAATAATTATTGATTATATTAATGAAAATACAATTGAAAATTGGAATAAAATAATAAATGAAAGTTCAAAAGATATAAAATTAACAAATAAAAATAAAAAAATTGTTGATTCATATCTAATTAATGAGACTACAACATATAATCTTGGAAATTTTACAGATATACAATCAGTAATAAAGAATTTTGATTTTTTTATACAAGAAAAATGGAAAATAGCACTTGATAGACCAGGGAGTGGGAATACAAAGAATATAGGTTCAGAGGTAGAAATTAGTAAATTAAAGTCGGGTAATGGATTATTTAGAAGAAATTTTGAGAATAAGGGAAAGAAAATATTTGATGATTATTGGATGAATTATGAAACTAAAGATATGGCAAAGGCTGTTGAGAGAGATACTCCAAGATTCAAAAATATCAAAACCTACTCAGAGTGGGTTGATTCTTTAAAAAATTAGTACTTAAAAACCAAGGAATAACATGACCCTAAAAGCCCACGCAAAAATAAACACCTTCCTAAAAATAACAGGACACAAAAATGGCTACCATACCCTGCTCTCTCGCTTTATAAAAGTACCTCATCTCTATGATACAATAAGTTTTGTAGCCCAAAAGTGTGATAGTTTTACTATAGAGGGTTGTGGAGATGTTTCTGTAGAATCAAATACTATTTATAAAAGTTTTTTAGCTATGCATATAGAAACAGATTTTTTTAAACATCATAAAGTAGTTGTAGAGAAAAACATTCCGACAGGTGCAGGGCTTGGTGGGGGAAGCTCTGATGCAGGGGCATTTATGCGTCTGTTTAATGAGGTTTGTGATTTACAGATAGATACCCCTACTCTAGCACAAATGGGTTCAACTGTTGGGGCTGATATTCCATTTTTTGTTTATGATTATGACTCTGCAAATGTTAGTGGATTTGGAGAGGTTGTTGAGCCTTTTGATGATGAATCTTTTGAGATAGAGCTTTTTATGCCTGATATTCATTGTGATACCCCTTTGGTTTACAAGACGTTTAAGCATGAATTGTTCGATAAAATCGAACCTACCAGTTTTGAAGGATGGGAGAAATTGAAGACAAAAGAGGTCTTAAATAGAGCTGATGCTATAACGGCAAATGATTTGTACAGAGCTTCATTGATTGCTTACCCAGAGTTAAAAAAAGTAGCGAAAGAGGGTTGGTACTTTTCAGGAAGTGGTAGTACATTTTTTAGAATTAAATAGAAAAATATATACCACTGTTTAGACCCAAAAAGACTAGACTAACAGATAGGCAAACTCTTCAACCCAGTCGTCCCAAACTTTTGAGCCTTCTACATTTATCTTGTTCTGTTGCATATCTTTAACCAACATAACAGAAAACTCTTTGGGAAGGGTCAATGAAAACTTTAGAGCATTGTCTATTTTTGCTTTAGTAGAGTTCTGTTTAATGTTTGTGATAACTCCTGCAATCAATGCAAATAGAACTTGGCTGTCATGTTCTACTTCTACATCTTCATCATTTAAGAGTTTCTCTATATCAGGTAATCGGTTCATCACTTTTCTAAAACTCATAAACGCTGTAGCACTCTCATTTCCTACTGCTCCTGAAATTATATCCATCAACAGTACATTATCGACACCTGAAGCCAAGATTTTATGAACATACTCCCATGAACGTGGTGTGGGGAATGATTTTTGATTTTTACTTGGGTCAAAATCAAAAAGTTTTGTAGAGTCATAGTGTAAAAATGCAATAATCGAACTATCTATGCCATTATCATAAGCCCAACTTTTCCAATCTTCAAAACTCACTTCCATACTCAAATGTACAAAACGATTTGCTAGTGGTGGAGGCATTCTATAAACTACTCCACGGTCACTCTCATGATTTCCTGCAGCTACAATACTCCAACCCTTTGGCAACTCATAATCCCCAACTTTTCGGTCAAGAACCAACTGATATGCAGAAGCTTGAACTGATGGGGGTGCTGTATTAATTTCATCTAAAAATAGAATTCCTTTTGAGTCGGGATTTTTAGGTAAAAAATTGGGACTTGCCCAGACAGCTTCACTCTTCTCTTGGTCAAAAAAAGGGATTCCTTTTAAGTCTGTTGGGTCAAGTAGAGAGAGACGTAAATCGACAAACTCTAACCCCTTCTCTATGGCAATCTGTTTAATAATAGAGGATTTTCCTATTCCAGGGCTTCCCCATACAAAAACAGGGATTTGTGACTCTATCAATTTATCTAAACTTTTGCTTATATTTTCTGCTCTCATCTTATTCCTCTAATATCTATCATCATTTCTCATTCCCATATGTGCCGAGTTGACACTTGCTAAATAGGTTTCATTTTTGGTCATTAACATAATCAGTTCAGAATCCAAAGCAAACTGCTCTAAATAGATGAGTTTGGTAGAGGGGTTAAGGGCTAATCCTCGATTAAAATTATGAATATTTTTCTCCCCTAATTCATCTAAAATTGGTTGAGGAGTTGAAGGATTTTTGGCAATATTTACAATAACATCTTCATTACCTTTAGCATAAAACTCTTCTAAAAGTTTAGGGTCTAGCTGTGGATTAGAGCTAAGTTCTAAAATAAATTCATCGCCATATTTTTGATACAATGTAGTTAACTGTTCTCTGCTTAGTAATCTGTTTGCAGATAAACGTTGGTCTAAACGTGGATTTAATCCAATAAGTTTCTCAAGTACCTCTTCTATCTGTTGATTTTCGCCAAGTAACACTAAAACCTCTTCATCTAAATTAGCATCTGAAATAGCTTTTAACCTTGAATCTGTAATTTTTTGAAAGGTTAAAAGTGAACGAACTATCTCATCTTCACTTTTTAGAAGTTCATTAAAAAGCATATCGTCCAAACTGTTATTTTGAGTCAACATCAGTTTTGTTACAGCATCTGATTTTGCAAAAATAAGCTCTTGTGCATCTACTCTGATGGCATCATTACAGGCTAAAAAGCTATTGATTCTAGCATCATTAAAACTCAATAGATAACGAATATTTTCATGAGCAATATTTGGATTTAGTGCCAAAATCTCACGTAGATTCTTAGGGCGTAAATCCTCTTTACGACTCTGTTTAATCTCATGATTTGGCATGGTTAACATGGCATCTATAATATCTGATGTTTTTGCATCACGAGCAATATTTGAAAGTGTAATAGGAGAGTAGACCATAGCAGGGTCACGAAAACCATCAGGTCGATAAAAACGATTTACAAAAGTAATGGTCACATCACGATTTTCATCATTCTCATACACCCCTTCACTTCCCCAATCGTACATTTTAAAAAGTTTTAAATAGACATCATCAGAAAATGACTCATTTTTAAGTTGCCGTTTTAATCTCTCTTGGTCATTTGAGAGCTTTAAAGACATCATAAGAGTATTGGGTTTTATATGTTTGGTGTAATAAACTTCAAACTCCTCTAAACGAATCTCAGGGACGTTAGCATCATAGAGCGTATAAGAGAAATCATCTTCCAAGGGAGTCAGCATCGTACTTAAAACGGTCATAGCAATCTCTTGACCAATATATTTATTGGCATACTTAAGACCTTGTGACTCTAGGAAATTTGTAAGCTCTTCGGGAGTAAAATTGGTTACACGACCTAAAAATAGAACCGTACCACCTTGATTTTTTTGGATTATATCTGCTATCTTCTTCATAAAGTGATAATAGCATAAAAAGAGTAAATTTATCTTATTTAATTTTATCTTGCTATAAAAATCTAATATTGTAATATTTATGGGAAATAAAATGAAGATGGTGCACCAGAGAGGATTTGAACCTCCACGCCGCGAAGCACGAGCCCCTCAAGCCCGCGTGTCTACCGTTCCACCACTGGTGCATAAAAAAGATAACTTAAAAAGGCTTATCGAAACCTATATGAGGAATTAGAGTGGCATTATACCACTCTAAACTTATCTAGTCTTTAAACGAGAACCTATCCAAGGAATGGGTTAGCATAAAGAGCAATAAGAGCAATAACTAGTGTATAAATTACTTGTGCTTCAATCATAGCAAGAGCAATAAACATAGTAGTCATCAATTTACCACCAAGACCTGGGTTACGTGCAGTACCAGCAATAGTAGCAGCAGCAGTATGACCCATACCGATAGCTCCACCAAGAGCAGCAAGACCAAGACCAACACCAGCAGCAACTACTGAGTACGCTTTAATCATAGATTCTCCATCTGCGTCAGCAAATGCAACAGCACCAAGTGCTAGGAAAAGTAAAAAAAACTTTTTCATATTAATATCCTTAAGGTTAATGGGCTTTAAGTCCCCTTCGACTGCGTTTCAAAGTCCGTTCGGATAGCGGAAACATACATAAAAGGTATGCCAACAAGCAGATAAATCCAACCTGTTTCCCTACTTATCACTTCGTAATAACGTCGCGATTATAACCAAGATAAGATGAAATGATTATTAAGAAGAAGATAAGAAAAAAGAAAAAAACTAAAATATTCTTTTTTGCTACAAAAAGAGTCAAAAAACCGTAGGTGTGACCATGTCACACCCCTAATCTCGGTTTTTTATTAAATGGATATATAAAATATAAAATTATAATAGATAAGCAGGCGTACAAAGCTCTACTTTTTTACCTTTTTGTTCAAGAACAATAATATCAATAGAGTCACCTACGTTAAACATTCCATCAAGTGTTCTTATTCTATCTTTAGAAACTTTAGAGATATGAAGCAGAGCATCGAAACCATCTGGCATCTCTATAAACATACCAAAATCAACAACTTTTTTTATTTTTCCAGAGTATTGTTTATTTATTTCATAGGTCATCTGTTTTTTTACAGGTGTAGAGATAATAGTATCAATATACTCCTTAGCAGAGTTAACATCTTCTTTTGATGTTCCTGTAATTTTAACCAAGTTATTATCACGGTCAATATCAATAGATACAGAGTACTTTTCAATAATTTCACGAATTGTTCCACCACCTTTACCAATAATTGCAGGAATATGTGAACTATCAATATCAAAGGCTACAGAGCTTGGTAGAGCATTACTTGGTGTTAGATTTTCTAATGCCTCTTCCATAATATTTAGAATATGTAATCGCCCCTCTTTTGCTTGATAAAGTGCATTTTTGAGTACTTCTGCATCAATACCACCCAATTTAATATCCATCTGCAATGCAGTGATACCATCAGCTGTACCTGTAATTTTAAAGTCCATATCTCCATCATGGTCTTCTAAACCCATAATATCGGTAAGAACACAAAATTTTTCTCCATCGGTTACCAAGCCCATTGCAATACCTGCAACGAGTTTATCGGTACTAACTTCAGCTGCTTTTAGAGCCAATGAACCTCCACAAACTGTTGCCATAGAAGATGAACCATTTGATTCTAAAATTTCAGAAACCAAACGTACTGTTCCATCTCTTTTTAAATCTAAAGTTGGCTCTAACGCTCTTTTTGCAAGGTTTCCATGACCAAGTTCTCTACGACCTGGAGCTCTGGCAGGTTTTGCTTCTCCTACTGAAAAACTAGGGAAATTG
The DNA here is from genome assembly GCA_003978395.1 of Sulfurovum sp. GTDB lineage: Bacteria > Campylobacterota > Campylobacteria > Campylobacterales > Sulfurovaceae > UBA1140. The sequence goes on from QNZV01000050.1 coordinate 8,221, forward strand.
TAGTGAACCATAAAGGTCTCATAAAGAGAACTTTTCGAACCAATTAAATCATATGATTGTGATGCTTTGATGTCTCCTAGTGTTGCTGTAACCAATGCTTGTGTCTGACCTCGGGTAAAGAGACAAGAACCATGAACTGATGGTAATATATTGGTATCAATATCAATTGGACGTACTTCGGTTAAAGCTCTTCCATCGGCTCTAATATCATTATCTAAAATCAGTGAACGTACAACAGAACGTTTATAGGTATCTAACATCTTAGAAACCAACTCTTTGTCTGGCTCTTCTCCTGATGCTTCAATATCTGCCATAATCGTTGCACGAACATCTTTTAGTGCTTGACTTCGTTCAGATTTTGCCATAGATTGAACAGCTTTAGAGACAGCGTCAGCATAATTTTTTTCAATAAACTGATACAACTCTGCATCCTCTTTATCTTCAGCCAATTCAATTGCTATCTCTTCTTTTTTTACTCTTTTAAAATCATTTTCATAGCTTGAACTTGCCTCTAAAATTGCTCTTTGTGCAATATCAAGAATCTCTAAAAGTTCATCTTCTTCCAACTCATTTGGAACTTGAACATGCTCTTTTTCAGAAGCATTTACACACATCTCTATCATCAATACATCTGAACCAGAACCTACAACCAAAAGGTCTAGTGTAGAATTCTCTTGTTCTATAAGCGTTGGATTAACTAATATTTCATCATCTATTTTTCCTAAACGTACAGCTGAAACTACTTGATTTACTGGAATATCAGAAGTATACAGTGCTGCTGATGCGGCATGCATCGCTGCTACTTGCATATCTACTGTAGAATCTGAACTAAGGACAGTTACTGTAATCACTACAGGATAATGAAAACCTTTTGGAAAGAGAGGTCGCAAACTTCTATCAATAATTCTAGAAGTTAAAGTCTCAAAATCACCAGGCTTGGTCTCTCTTTTTATAAATCCACCAGGAATTCTTGCTGCTGCATAGGCTTTTTCAGTATATTGTACGGTTAATGGTAAAAAATCTTCCTCTACAGGCTTAGGGTCTATAGCAACAGCTGCCAATAGTACTGCATCTCCACAATGATACATTACTGCACCACTTGCTTGTTTTGCTACCTTATTAAACTGGTATCGCTCTTCTAAATTATTACAACTAATAACTATATTTTCTTCGTTCATTACTACTCTTTTCCTTTTTAAATTATTATTTTTATACTATTTTTTTCATTATTGGTTCAATTTTTTCAAAACCAAAAGGCTCTACATTTTCATAGTAGTATTCCATCTCTATATAATCATCTATTTTATATGGACAAAAAATATTATCACAAATAGTGACTAAGTTTTTATAAACCACATTGTCTAAAATTGGCACAGCGATAAAAATATTTTTAGCACCTAATGAGATAACTGTTTTCACAGCTGACATCATGGTTAATCCTGTTTCAACAGACTCATCAACCAAAAGAACATACTTATTATCAAGTCTATCCAAATGTTTACCTTTACGATATTTATGAATATAACTCAAAATATTTTTTTGATATTTAATATCTGCCTCTCCATAAATATAATCTAAAGGTATATTAAATGCATCAATTAAAGCTTTATGCATCACTATCTCTTTTGTCTCACTAACAATAGCAATAACCAACTCTTTATTTACCGATGAATAGATAGACTCCGTTAAAAGTATATCCATGGAACAATTAAGCTTTTTACTCAACTCCTCTGCAAAATAGACACCTCCTTCACTTACACCTAAAACTATCGTCTCATCCCTAGAAAAAAGCTCCAAGGGAAGTTCGCTCAAGAGTTCATGAAATGCTTCTTCTCTATTTTTAAAAATTGTTCTACTTTTCTCTTTTATCATTTTTTATTCTATTACTTAGATGCCGAAGCAGCTGCTCCTAAAAGATTTTTTAAATCATTATCTACAAAATCAACACCTAAACCAATAGAGATTGAATTTGCACTCTTGTTTAATAAATTATTACCACTAAGATAAGCATTAATATGTTTAAAAAATTGGTAACGTACTGTTGTGGTTAAGTTTACATTATCTCCACGTATATCACTTACTCCATTAAAGTCATATAAATTTGTACTTAATTTCAATGTATCATTTAAAGCAAAATAATCAACTCCAAAACCACCTTGCCCCTCTATCAAACCTACACGAAAAAGTAAATCATCATAACGTTTACCATATTGAGCCGAAAGTAAAAAGCTACCACTCTCATGCTTTTTATTTCCTGCATATCCTCTATCGAAACTTGAATCAGCTTCAAAAGATGGACCAGAACTTACACCCAATATATAATAACGAGTAGGGTCAGGTTTCATGGTTAAGTTCAAATGTGACCGAGAGTAACCCCCATCATCATAGACCTCATCAGAACGCATCTCTACATGCAGTTCTGTCTTAATCATACTGTCTAAATATTTATCTACTTTCTTCATGGTTTCAGTACTACCAGAGAAGAAACCATCAACAGAAGTTAAAGCATTGGCTAGATTATCTTTATTCGTAACTACAACATCATTTAAGTTATCCTCTAATACCACAAACTTATCTAATGCTTTTGGTAATTTTGCATCCAATGTTGCACTTACACTATTTAGATACTTGCTAAGAGAATCGAGTCTTGCCATAATCGAAGGTAAATCTCTATTAATATTCTTTGCTACATTTGAATATTCATCCATCATTGACGGTAAATCTCTATTAATGTTTTTCGCTATTTTGGAGTATTCATTCATCAATTTAGGCAAATCTTTATTCAAGCCTTTTCCAATTTTGGAAAACTCTTTTGCTGTCACACTTATATCATCACTCATCCGAGCAAATTTTTTAATTGTTTCATTACTATTGGCTAAAATATCCCGAATCGTCTGATTCTCATCTTCAGAGAGAGAAGATAAAAATTTAGAAAATTTATTTAAATTAGCCAAGGTCGATTGAATATCCTCTTTTCCACCTTCATTTAAAATATCTCGTACATCTTTAACCAATAGAGCAATCTCTTGAAAAGCCTTATCTGCAGCAGTTGATGCATCACCTATAGAAGATATTTTCTCCTCTTTAGATAAAAGAGAGTTAACTTCTAAAAATTGAGTAGATTTTCCTGGTTTAATATCCAAAAATTTTCCACCCAATAGTGAATCTTGAGAGATAATAAGGGTTGAATCATTTGGAATTTTAACACCTTCATCAATCATAAGACGCGCCATAACATTATTATCTTTTAATAAAACCTCTTGGACATATCCAATATTTACACCCTTAAGTTTTACCTTAGCCTTATTTTTCAGACCTGAACCATCTTTAATATTTGCAACAATAGGATATGATTTTTTAAATAAATTATCAAAACTGCTTAATTGTGTCAGTAAAGCAAAAAGAAAAAACAGTGATAATGTAATAAAAAGACCAACTTTTGCTTCTGTTTTCATATTTTATCTACCTTGTGAAGAGAATTCTTGATTTTGTGCTATACCACCAAATGGATTAAGTGTCAATTCAAAATAAATTTTATTATTTTTAAATGAATGTTCAACATTAGGTATACGCTCTTGTCCAAAAGAGATTTTCGAACCCCAACATTTCTGTCGATGACTCCAACCTATATCCCATTGATTATTAAAACCTTTCTGTAAATCATAGTCATAGTTAAAGAACCACTGATTATGTTCATTGTAATTATGTATAAATGATGTATTTATAAAACTTGTTTCATTTTCAAATATAAAGTCATTATTATAAAAATGAGTTAACATTATATCATAGTTGCTTTGATTATAACTAAGTGAAGTAGTTAATGAATGAATTTTATCTTTATCTAAAGAATAAAAAAGATTTGAATAAAAATCTAGCGAATCTTTACTATAAGAGATTTCATTATTAATATCTCCTTGGTCAAGCTCTTCATTTGGGTACTCAATCCATGCTAATCTATGGGAAAGAGTCATATCTAATTCTTTATTATAATAGTATTGACTTAATCCCATAGAGAGTTTCTCTTTTTGTGTCTGTGTTACAAAAAGTTCCTTTTGATTCTCATTTAACTTATTATAACTCCTTGGAGTTTCATTTTCCAAACTTGGTCTAGTGTAGACCATAGAGGGATGGAGAGTATGCGTATTCTCCCCATAAGATTTTATTAAATCACTTGATAACTCTAGGGTATGATAGTTACGATAATATCTGTAGCTTTTATTAGCATAACCTAAATTTGAAAAAAATACATCAGAGAAATAGAGATTTTCAGAGAGAGAAAGATCTAAATAATCATTGAAAAAAGAGTCATAGTAAGTAATAGGTAAATCAAACTCTGTCTGATAAGCTCTGCTCCCTTTTGCACGAGTATAGTTATGAATTTTAGCATCAAAAGAGAAAAAGAGTTTATCTGTAAAAATCTGTTTCATATAATTATGATAATGAACTGTGGGTAACTCTTGTAATGTCTCTGTATTACTTTTCTTACTTGTATCTATATAAAACTTTGAATAGAGACCTAAATAATGTTCTTCATCATAGATAAATGCATTGAATCGAGACTCAACCAAATTTGAATTAATCAAAGAGGAAGCAGAATTTTTTTGCAAATTTAGATACTCTAAATCAGTTAAATAGGTAGAGTTTAAATAAAGCCCACTCTGATAAGCATCAAAAAAATCACTCTTTGGTAAAAAGTCTGTAGAGTTGTATTGTAACTCAAACCCATAATGTTCACTATTGAGATTATGACTATTGGCATACCCATTAAAATTATCAAAATAACCTGTTCTAAATAAGCCTGATGAGTGATTTGAGTCTACATAACGTGTTGTCACATATCCACCATAACCTCTACTGGTTCGTATTTGAGGAGTAAACTCTATATCCAAGTTATTTGTAGGTGCATAAAAATAGGGTTGATTATAGACCAATCCCTCTACTTCTGAAAGTTGAAATTTAGGAAAAAGTAGTCCAGTTGTTCTCTCATTGACAGTAGGAAATGCTATGTAGGGTAAATAGAGAATTGTTGTATCAAAAAACCGAACACGAGCATCTTTCAACGAGATAAACTCTCTATCTTTCCTAAAGTGTGCCTCAGCAAACTCAATTGTCCAGTCAGGATTCTCTTTATTACACGAAGAGAGTCTTGAGTTAAAAATCTTATAATGTTCTTTTCTTTTAGTAGCTTTTTTTGCTTCAATCCAAAGGTCCTGTTCGGTGGTAATTAAAAGCTCTTGAAATTCAACATTTTGACTATTGGTATTAATAATAAGCTCTTCAGAAGAGGCTCTATTCTCATTCTTTCCCAACATTTCAACATTACCATTTAGAATTAACAACGAAGATTTTTTATCATAAGTTGCACGTTTTGATTTTAATAAATCTCCATTATATAAAATCAAAACATCTCCCTTGGCTTCAAAAAAATCTTTTGTAGCCGTAACCTCTTGTGCAAAAACTTCTATTTGTTCTTTTGAAAATAGAGACAGAGTAAAAAAGATAAAAAGTATAAAATAACGCATCTATCTCCTAGGGATTTAAATTTTATTATAAGTAGTCCGTTCGATAAAATCGAACCTATAATGCTTGATAAGCAATATCAGTACGACACTGTTTCCCTGCAAAATGTACTTGACCTACCAACATATAAGCACGTTGTTGAGCTTGGGCAATGGTATCTCCTAAACCAACACAAACAAGCACTCTTCCACCTGTTGCATAAAGTTTTCCATCCTCTTCACGCGTTACCCCTGCATAAGAGATATGTGCATGTTCAGCAAAAATTTCATCATGAACAATCTCATCAACAATAATTTCAGCAGGAGCAGAGCTTTTGTAAGGATAATCTTTACTTGCCATAACCACACCCACTGCAAACTTATCATGAAACTCTATTTTTATATTTTTTAAATCGTTGGTTGCACCTTTATAAAATAGCTCCAATGCAGAAGATTTTAAAAGAGGCATCAACTCTTCACACTCTGGGTCTCCAAAACGAACATTATATTCCAAGATAATTGGTTCATTATTAACAACCATTACACCAATAAAAAGAACCCCTTTAAATGGCATTCCCTCTGCTTTCATCCCTTCTAGTGTAGGAACAATAACACGTTCATCCAATTTTTTATAGATTTCATCATTTACCAAAGGTGTTGGAGCATACGCACCCATTCCACCTGTATTGGGTCCTTCATCGTTATTCAAGAGTCTTTTATGGTCTTGGGCTGCAGGAAGCACCACATAATCCTCTCCATCACAAAGAGCAAATACAGAGAGTTCATAACCATCTAAAAACTCTTCAACAACAATAGATTTACCTGCATCACCAAATGAATCGCCAGAGAGCATCTCTCCTACAGCTTTTTTTGCTTCATCATGACTCTGTGCAATAATGACACCTTTTCCACCACAAAGACCATCAGCTTTGACAACAATCGGAGCATCAAGCGTCATAATAAATTTATACGCCGTTTCAATAGAGTCTGTTTCAATGTATTTCGCAGTAGGAACATTGTGACGTGCTAAAAAGTTCTTCATAAAAATTTTAGACCCCTCTAGTTGAGCAGCTTTTGCAGATGGACCAAATATATTTAATCCTCTCTCTTCAAATAAGTCAACAATTCCATCAACCAAAGGAGCTTCAGGACCTACAATCGTAAGTTCTACAGCATTTGATTCACAAAAATCAGCCAATTCAGAGAAATCACTAATTGTTAAATTCTCTCCAAGTTCATCCGTTGCACCATTTCCTGGAGCAAAATAGAGTTTATCTACATTTTCATCTTTTTTTAGAGCCATTCCTATAGAATACTCTCGTCCACCAGCACCAATTATTAATACGTTCACTTACAACTTCTCCATCATTTTATTAACAGAATTATACACTATTGATTATATATATTAGATTTAGAAAAAAAAGAGGGGTTTAGGATAATTTTCATTGGAAGAGAAAAGCTTATTTTAGTTAAAAAGGTTTTTTGTATATCAATATAATTATAAACTCTCTCTTCCAAAAATATTTTTTATTTTTAAAGAGATTTAACCCGAACAGCCGTTCTGTATAAGGTCGGCCCTAAAAAGCCAACGGTGTAGGAGAGAGTAATCTTTAGGGGACAGCTCCTCGTCTAGCCTAGCTACACTCAAACGGAGTCATCCACACACCGACTAACTACATGTCCCACAATAGATAATGTTGGACCACAAAAAACAGTAGTCGAACTATCCAGGTTGAGCGAATTATAGCAAAATTTCAACAATAAGTCACGGATTATCTATCTTTTTTCCTAGTTTCAAGAGCTTTTTTTATGCATGAGTCAATTAGTGGCTCATCTGCTATCTCGAAACTACACTCTTTTGGGAGATGCTCTTTCGTTGCTTTTCCTATCAAAATCGCTCTATACGAGTCATTCCAGTCAAAATTTTCAAAAAAACACTTAATCGTAGAGGGTGAGGTAAAAATAATAATGGCATTCTCTTTTGGTTTATCCTCTTTTGAGTACTTTACACAAGAAGTTTCATAAATAATCTGCTCATTTAGTTGAATCCCTGCATTTGATAAGTATGCTTTAGAGTCAAACGATACTACTTTAGGTCTTAAATAGAGCAGTTTTTTAGTAGAAAAATTTTTCTGAATATCCTTGGCTAAAACTTCTCCATAAAACTTTTTTGGGCTATAAAGTACTCTTCCACCCAACTCTTCTATTTTTTGCTTTGTTGCTTTTCCAATAGCAATAGAAGGGTAGTTTTTCCAAGATTTATCCAGTTTATCTGCTGAAACAACGGCTTGTTTCGATGTAAACATCAAAGTATCACAATTGGAAAAGTCTATAGGTTTGTCTATTAATGTAAATTGAATCATTGATAAAGAAACTGTCTCCTCTTTTTTTAAAGGAGAGAGTAGATAAATAATACTCTCTTTCATTATTCTTTTTTTGTTGCCATATAGTTATTAATCTCACTATCATCAAAGGGGTCATAATGAGGTGTAATAATCCAAGGTTTGTTTGGTTCTAATGCCATAATCTCATCCTCTATCTCATCAGAGATTCTATGTGCTTCGATTAAGTATAAATTTGGTTGTAGTACCAAGTGAAACTCAATAAAGTTAATTGTTCCATCTGTTCGTGTTTTTAACCAATGAAAACCATTAACCTCTTTATGTCTCTCTAAAATCTCCTCTATGCTCTTAACCACATCCTTATCTAATGCTCGGTCAAGTAAAATCAAAACACCCTCTTTTATAATCTCATACGCTGAATAGATGATATAGATACCAATTCCAAAACCAAAAAGAGCATCAACAATCTCCCAACCTGTATAGTGTACAATTCCTAACGCCAATAAAATAACCCCATTTGACCATAAATCTGTCTGATAATGCAATGCATCTGATTTAATAACCAAATTATCTGTCTGTTTTGCTACCCGTAAAAGGTACTGAACCAAACCAAAAGTAATAACAATAGAGAGTATCATTACCCAAATTGCAGGAGTTAAAAGGGTTGTTTCTGTTCCATATACTCCTTTTTCAATCGCTACATAGATAATATAAAGCCCTGAAATTGTAATAATTGTTCCCTCTATTACAGCTGCGATGGCTTGCACTTTACCTTTTCCATAATGAAAATTTTCATCTGCTTTCTCTTCTGATTTTTTAATGGCAAAAAAGTTAAAAACCGAGATTAGTGTATCAAGTAGCGAATCAATAGCCGATGCCAAAACAGCTACCGAACCCGATGCCACACCTATGGTAAACTTAACAATAGTCAAAACAATAGCCACAGAAGAGGCTACTATAGTTGCTCTTTTTTCTGGAGACATTTTTTATCCTTTACTCTTCATATGGCAATTCTAGTGCATCTATATGAACTATAGCTGAATTTCCTGCTATTCCTTGTAATGCACCGTACATCTCCGTTGTATTTTGAAGCACTCCATCAATAATTTTTTCACGACGCTTCCAAGATGCCATAAGTGAACGTTTCTCTTTACCTAGCTCTTCTTTCATTTTTATAAAGCCATCTACAATAGCCGTCATCTGCATAGAAAACTCATTCCCTGTCATATAACTATAAAGAAGACTCATCTTATCGGCTCTATTCTCCTCTTTTTTAATGTTCTGATGTATCTGAATAAGAGATTCCCGTAATAGAGAGGCTGAACCTTTAAACTCATCTAAACTACAAACCCAAATCCCATTGACAAAACCCATTCGTTTCATATCACGAGGATAGACCGAAGTAACCAATACCCCAATATCAGCATGAACTTTTAACATATCTTGTTTCAGTTTTGTTATCCAACTATCCGACCAAGCTTTTGTATTTTTTGACTCATAACATATCGTCCCACAATTTTGAGCCTCTCGGGTATGTACAATCTGTATACAATCTGCTCCAAATGCCCCTTTTTTAACCTCTTCTACAGAATCAAAAGGAAACTGTGACGACAGCCAAGACTCAATTAGCACTTCCAATACTTCGCCTTGAATCTGCATAGACCCCTGCTCTACTTTTCGTTGTGCATTATCAAGCTCACGTTTTATCTGCTCTAGTTGTTCATCTTTTGCTTTAAGCTTAAGTTCATTTTGAGCCTCTAGTATTTTTAAAATCTTCTCTTTTTCCAACTGTAACTCTTCACTCAATGCCAATTGAGCCTCTACTTTTGCTTTAGATTCAATCTCCTCTTTTTCACGTTTTAACTTCTCTATCTCTATTTTAGAAACATTCAACTCTTTTACTTGTTCGGACTTCTCATTTAAGAGCCATAGATTCACTCTGTTCCAAAAGTAACTCTTGCTTAAGCTCCTTGTGAAGTTTCTGTTTTTCTCGTTTCAGTTGCTCTTTAGTCGCCTTGGTCAATGCCTCTTCAAACTTCTCCTCTTTGGCTTGAAGCATCTCTAATTTTTTCTCTAAAGCATCCTCTCTTTTTTTATTCTCTTTTTCTAATTTCTGCTTATCCATCAAATTTTTCTGTTTTAATTCATCTTCAAGTTGATGATACAAAATTTTATTAACATCTATTTGGCTCTCACAACTTGGGCATTTTATGGTATTTTTTGACATTTTAGGTTTCCTTAGAATTCTTGAAGTGAATTATATAGTAGTTTTTTTAAATTGCTTAGGAAGTTGGTAGAGTAGAATTATTTTGATATTTTTATTACTCCTATGAGCTTCCACAGATGGAGGTGAACCTCACTCTCCCAAATCAAAGATTATGGAAGAGGCTTCATTTGTCATGAATACGAGATAAAAGGAGTAATGCCTAGCAGAACTAAGCAACCTCTCTTAACTTAATTAACGAAGACAAAGTATGACTGGTTCTGTCTACAAGTTG
>QNZV01000106.1 GCA_003978395.1 Sulfurovum sp.
ACCAGAGATGAATTTACATCCATCTAAAAAGATAGAGATAATGGAATTATTAATGAGTTTTGCTAGTAATAATAAACTCCTCATAGCAACACATAGTTCAACATTAGCAAAATCTATTATTAATTATATTCATCTTTTTGACTTAAAAGAAAAATCTGGAAATATAGAAGAATTTATCAGAGAAAATGATTTGAAAATGGATTTGGATATTAACTTAACAAGTAATGATATTGGAATATATTATTTTAATGGTAAAACAGTAGTACCATATAAAAAAGATAATGATTCAAATATCCATTTTGGTACATTTACTGAAATTGAAGAGTTACAGAGAAAGCAATATGATTATATTTTAGAAGAGTTAGAGCGTGATGACTAATAGTTTAGATAAAGAAAATATATTTAATTTTTTTAAAGCACAATCTTTTATACAAGAAATTGGTTCGAGTTCTATTGAGATAGAAGAAAAATCTAAAAATGCAAAATTGAAAAAAGTGACTTTAACATCATTAAATACCAACTCTAAATATTGGCTTGTTGATACTGAGTCAAATGCTTTTCAATTACAAGGAAGAAAAGTAGAAAATATTGTTTTAGAACATACATCAGATAATATTTTAAATATTATTATGATTGAACTAAAAAGTGAAAATATAGGTAATCAAAATAAAATTTTAGAAAAATTTAAAAATTCACTTAGCCTTATTTATATTTTATTAAATTTGCTTGATGGAAAAAATAATCAAAAAATAAATGTATTTGGAATCCTGATTGCACAAGAAGATAAAAAATGGAATGAAAAAAGTACGCTTAATATATTAAGTTCAACTTCTATTAGATATAAGAAAAAATCTTTTTATACAAAAAGTAGTGAAACCATAATATCTATTGATAAGTTACTTATTTAGGTGCAAAGAGTAGTAAAAAATAGTTTTAAACTTAATAATAACTTAAATTAAATAAATTTTAAGTTTAAAACTGTATACTTCGCCCACAAAAGTTCATAGCAGTTGTTATGGCACTTATTTTATTTAAGGAAATTACATGAAATTAACATCTGTAATGAAACCTCATGAAGTTCAAAGAGATTGGATTCTTATTGATGCTGAGGGAAAAACATTTGGTCGTATCTTGACAGACGTAGCAACATTTTTAAGAGGTAAGCATAAACCTTCATTTACTCCAAATGTTGATTGTGGAGATTACGTTGTAATTATTAATGCTGAAAAAGCAAAATTTACAGGTAACAAACTTCAAACTAAAGAGTACTTTACTCACTCAGGTTACTTTGGTTCAACTAAAAGTAAAAAACTTGATGAGATGTTAGAAGATAATACTGAAAAACTTTACCGTTTAGCTGTTAGAGGTATGCTTCCTAAAACAACTCTTGGTAGAGCAATGATTAAAAAATTAAAAGTATATGTTGGTTCTGAGCATCCACATACTGCACAAATTAATAAAGGAGCATAAGAATGGCAACTATCTATGCAACAGGAAAAAGAAAAGCAGCGATTGCTAAAGTTTGGTTGACTCCAGGTAACGGCGAAATGACAATTAATGGTAAAACATTAGATGAGTGGTTAGGCGGACATGAGACACTTAAAATGAAAGTTAGACTTCCATTAGAAGCGACTAAACAACTAGAAGCTGTTAATATTAAAGCTACTACACTTGGTGGTGGTTATTCTGCACAAGCTGATGCACTTAAACATGGTATTACTAAAGCACTTGTAGCTTATGAAGAGTCTTTTAGAGCTATTCTTAAACCTATGGGACTTATGACTCGTGATTCACGTGTTGTTGAGCGTAAAAAACCAGGTAAGAAAAAAGCGAGACGTTCTCCACAGTTCTCAAAAAGATAGTCAGACTATTTTTTACTTTTTACAAGAGATTTCTTCTCTTGTGGAAAGATTAATGTAAAGGTTGAGCCTTTTTTAATCTCTGAATCTAGTAAAATTTTTATACTGTTTGATTTACAAATACCCCTTACAATATCTAAACCTATTCCAAAACCACCACCATTTTTATTATTAATACGTTTATATCGTTGAAAAATTTTCTTTTTATCTTTTTTACTTATCCCCACGCCTTCGTCTGTAATCTTGAAAATATTATTTTTTAGAGTAATATAAATATTTTTATTGGTATAGGAGTATTTAATGGCATTGGTAATAAGATTATTAATAAGCTTTTTAATGCTGTTTTTATCCATATTTATAATATAAGGTGTAAGTTTTGCCTCTATAGTAATCTCTTTATTGTGTGCAATCTCTTTAAAATATTTAATAGAATCATTGATGAGTTCTGCTAAGTCAAACTCTTCTTTCTCTTCAATATCCAAATCATGAAAGGCAAGATAGGATATGGAATTATAGACTTCTGAAATCATCTTTGAACTCATAAGCATATGTTCAACCATCTCTTTGTCATATGATTTTTTTAGATAGTTCGCCGACATCATTAGTGCTGTTACAGGGGTATTGAGTTCGTGTGCAGAGTCTTTGATAAAATGATTTAATATAGCAAAATTCTCTTTGACGGGTTTTAGTAATAATCGACTCAAAAGGTAACCTATAAATGTAATAAAAAGAGAAGCCATGAAAAAGATTGTCCAGATAAGTGATTGGAGTTGAACCATTTGATTGGATACTTTAGAGTCTTCGATAATAATATATTTAATCCCCCCTTTTGGTTTAATAAAAGAGCTTATAAAAAAAGCAGAGGTTGTATTGCTATAGTTGGTCTGTTCGAAATCAATTTTTTTAGTAGTCAAGTTAGAAACAATAGCTTTTTTATTTTTGTCATAAAGAGCAATGCGTAAACGCTCAACATCATCAAAAAGAGGGTTAATATCTTTATTATTTAGAATATCCATTTTTATCTGCATTGCCATGTTTTCCATACTTACCCCACAATATCTATCTATGGTGGCAATTTTTTCTTTATAATATAAAAAACCGATAGAGCCAAGCATTATTATGGAAGAGCTAATATAAATAAGTAAAAAAGAGATTAAGGCACGACGCTCATTATGATACAAGACGATACCCCATCCCTCGAATGGTTATAATCGCCTCTTTCCCTATTAATCCACGTAGATTTCTAATATATACCCTTAGTGTTGCATCGCTTGGCATATTCTCAAAAGACCATAAGTTTTGGATAAGTTCCTCTTTTGAAATGGTACGATTACGATTTTTTACCAAATAGTTTAAAAACTCACTCTCTTTTTTTGCAATTGAAAAGTTTGTGTTATTTTTGATTATTTGGTTGTTTAAAGCATCAAAGAGAATCTCTTTTGTTATATTGACAAGTCGGTTTTGTTCAATATTAAAGGTACGGCTAATATTTTTGATTCGCATATCAAGCTCATCAAGTTCAAATGGTTTTTTTATGTAATCATTGCATCCATTGGTAAATGCACTTTTAAGGTGCAAGGTATCTTGGTATGCTGTTATCATTATAATAGGGGTTGTATCGTTGTAGGAGCGTAACTCTTTTATAAGCTCTAACCCAGAGATACCTGGAACATTAGAATCAAAAATAAGTAAATCAAACTTCTCTTCTTCTAGTATCTCTAGTGCTGAGTTCCCATCATAGACAGGTGTTGTAGTGTAATTTTCGCTAAGATGTTTTGTTAAAATCTTAGAGAGCAGTGCATCATCTTCAAGTAGTAAAATTTTCATAGTAAATCTTTTTTAGTGCAAATATAATTTAATTATATTAAATATTTAAATTATATAATGCTTCTGTTTAGAGGCTGTGTAGCATCTCTTTATTTCATTTACTTAAATAAGTCAGCCAAGGCATCTGTATTTGTTGTTTTTTCAACTTCTGGGTTTGTGTTATTTCCTGATTTTTCGTTTGTTCTCTCTGTTCTACCTTCTATCTCATTGAGTTCAATAGTATATCCTGTCAGCATTGAGGCTAAACGAATATTGATACCACTTTTTCCAATTGCTTTTGCTTTTTGATCAGAGGTAATGTTAACCACTACTTTTTTATCTTTGGCTGATGTGATTTTCACACTTTGTACTATAGAAGGAGATAAGGAGCGTGTTATGAATACTTCAGGAATAGGAGAATATTCAATACAATCAATATTTTCGCCATCAAGTTCTGAACTTACAGCATTTATTCTAACACCTTTTACTCCAACAGATGCACCAATTGGATCAATATTAAGAAAATCTGTTTTTAATGCAAGCTTTGCACGTTGTCCAGGAATTCTTGCAGATGCTACAATGGTTACTGACTCATCTGCAATTTCAGGAACTTCTTTTTCCATAAGTTTTTCCAAAAATTTTGGAGAAGTTCTTGTAAGTTCTAAAAACATTCCCATTTCTGGGTCAATACTTACATAACGTAAAAGAGCCTTTACGGTATCTCCTCTTTTAAACTTTTCGCCTTTAATACGGTTACGTTGACTTAAAAGACCTTTTAATTCACCAATTTCTATAAAGGTATTCTCTTTTTCATCAACACGGTTAACTGTACCAATCATGATATGTCCAACTTTTTCTCGATACTTCTCAAAAAGGTCTTCTTCTACTTGTCTTTGAATATGATATTGTAACTCTTTAAATAGATTAAATGATGCTGTTCGTCCATGCTCTTCGAGTATAAAGGGACTTCTTAGCTCATCTCCAAGTTCTAAATCTGCACCATATAGCTCATGAGCCTCTTTCAAAGAGATGACAGCATCAGCTTCTGTCTCAAATCGTTCATCATCATCTTTTACGATAATTACAATCTGTTCTACAGTGTAGTCTTTTCTTTCCATATCTACCATTGCTTCAAAATGAGAAGTATAACTGGTACATCTTTTTGCTGTTTTAATAAGTGCTTCTTTAAAAGCATCTACAGCCGACTCTAGTGAAATATTTTTTTCATGTGCCATGGCTTCAATAATATCTACAATTTTTTCCATAGGTATATCCTTTCTATTATATTTTTTTGAAGTCTCCAAAAAATGAACTTATGCGTTACGATTTAGCGTGATTTTGTCAGTTGAATGAAGAGTGGCATTATATCTAAACTAACCTTTAAACTAATACGGTATAATTATTTAATAAAATACAACAAAATTACATTGTAAGATTGATATAATCATAGAGTATATAATAAGGATATTAAATGAAACTAAAATTAGCAAGAGCATCAGTAACGGCAAAACCTAAGCTTATCGACATTGACAAGATTGAAGAAGATCTAGAAAAAAAATCTATTTTTTATTTTGATAAAGAGAATTCACATAAAGAGTTAAAGTCCTTAATTGAATACTTTGAAGAGAAAGAGTACTCTGTTTACATGAGAGAAGTTAAGTTTGGTTTGGATGATGAAGAGTATCTTTATGAGGTTCATATAGTAAAATAGAGATAAGATGAAAAAATTATATATAGAAACATTAGGATGTGCTATGAATGTTCGTGATAGCGAACATATGATAGCTGAGTTAAATTGTAAAGAACCCTATGAGTTAACTCAAGAGTTAAAAGAGGCAGATTTAATTATTATTAATACCTGCTCTGTCCGAGAAAAGCCTGTTTCAAAGCTTTTTTCAGAGATAGGTGTATTTAATAAATTTAAGAAAAAAGATGCCAAAATAGGTGTGACAGGCTGTACAGCTTCGCATCTTGGTAAAGATATTATCAAAAGAGCCCCTGTAGTAGATTTTGTATTGGGTGCTAGAAATATCTCTAAAATCACACAAGTGGTCGATAAAAGACATGCTGTTGAGATAGATATTAATTATGATGACAGTAGTTATGCTTTTGGAGAGTATCGAAGCAACGGTTTTAAATCTATGGTTAATATCTCAATGGGGTGTGATAAATCATGTACCTACTGTATTGTTCCTGCTACACGTGGAGATGAGGTCTCGATACCTTCTAATCTTATCATAAATGAGATAGAAAAAGCAGTAAAAACAGGTGCTAAAGAGGTTATGTTATTGGGTCAAAATGTCAATAACTATGGAAAATATTTTACAGCTAATGATGAGAAGTGTAACTTTACGAAACTACTTCAAAAGGTCTCTAAAATAGAGGGCTTAGAGCGTATTCGCTTTACTTCTCCACACCCTCTGCATATGGATGATGAATTTTTAGAAGAGTTCGCCTCTAATCCAAAGCTTTGTAAGCAGATTCATGTCCCTTTACAGAGTGGTTCAAGCTCTCTACTTAAAAGTATGAGACGTGGATACTCTAAAGAGTGGTTTATTAATCGTTGTGAAAAGATTCGTGAACTCTGTCCAGAGGCAACCATATCAACGGATATTATTGTAGGTTTTCCAGGTGAAAGTGAAGAAGATTTTGAAGATACGATGGATGTATTGGAAAAGGTTCGTTTTGAACAGCTTTTCTCTTTTAAATACTCTCCTCGTCCTCATACAGATGCAGCTGAATTTGATAGACAAATTTCCAATGAAGTTTCGGGTGCACGTTTAACGAAACTTCAAGCACGGCATACCGAAATTTTAGATGAAATTATGGATGGACAAATGGGTGCAGAACATATGGTTTATTTCGATGAGCTTAAAGCAGGTGGAAAAGTATCTGGACGCAGTGATGATGGAAAACTCTTTTTTGTAGAAGGTAGTGAAGAGTTACTTGGTAAAATTAAAAAAGTAAAGGTAACAAAAACCTCACGAGGTGCATTAGAGGGAATAGTTTGTGCGTAAAAGATTTTTTAGAAAATTGGGAGTGATTTTTATTCCTCCAATTCTCTATATTGTTATGCGTCTATTGTGGTTTACTTATCGTAAAAAGTACCATTTTATAGATGAGCCTATTGATGGACAGTGTATGGCAATTACTTGGCATTCAGAACTACTTATCTCTCCACAAGTCTATAGAAAACTTAGAAAAAATCACTTAACGTCTGCCATTATTGCACAACATCATGATGGAGAACTCATTGCTAGAACGTTAAAAATATTGAAGATCTCTTCTATACGTGGCTCATCACGAAGAGGAGCTAAATCTGTTTTAATCTCTGCGATTAAAATCTTAAAAGAGGGCTATTCACTTATGATTACTCCTGATGGACCAAAAGGTCCACGCTACAGTATGAGCGATGGGGCAGTTGCTTTAGCCTTGCGTGCAAAATTACCTCTTATGCTTGTAAATTATCAACCTCATACCTATTGGCAAGTACCAAGCTGGGATAAGTTTATTATTCCTAAACCCTTTACCACATTAGAAATTTATCATCAAGTTTTAGATATACAAACTATGGATAAAGATATTGCTAAAGAGTACTTACAATCACAAATGAAAAAATATTCTCTAAAGTAAAATATATAATCTAAAATATATATAAAAGTTTAATTTAAGTTTAAATTGATTAAACTCAACTTTCAAGTTATTAAATCGTGAAATATCTTAAAAAAGTACCTTTATAACATATTAAAAAATATTTTATAACATAAGCTGTTAAAAATAAAAAATTTGATATACTTATCATAGATAAATAAAATATTAGATATTAGATAATTTATGAGTTTAATAGAAATGATATAAAAGGAGAATAATATGCCAAATAGACAATATGTAACAATTAGCCATTATAAAGAGAGAGAGTTCTATTTTTTAAACCATGCCATTCAAACGGAAGAGGGCTTTATTCCTAAAGAGATGGAGCAGTTTCACGAGAGTGAAAAAGAGAAATTTATTGAACGTATTCGTCTTCTACAATCTCAATACTCAAATACACAAATTGCTTCTATCTCTTTATCTATAACTCAAACTGTTAAAGATAAAGAGGATAAGCATAAAGTCTCTGCAAAAATCTTTAATAATAATTTCGCTGTCCAAGATAAGATGGAGATTGGAAATATTCCGACCACACTCTATTTTTCTCCTTTTACCATTCTTTATGAAGAGTATAAAAAAAAATTAGACAATAAATTAACACTTCTTATTGGCTATTTTGACCGTAAACTTTATATGATGTTTGCGACTGAAGATAAAATTCATCAAAGTTGGGTTATTGGAACACGGGGATTAAGTGAGAAACAGATAGCTATTCGTGTCTATAAAAGTATGAAAGCCTATTATAAAATTTCATATAAATTTGCAAATCATATTGAAATGTTATTAACTGATGATTCTCCAAAGTTACTTAAGGTATTACGGGAGGAGCTATCATTAACCATTCTACCAACACAAAATAGTATTCATAATCTTTTGCATCATATGGCAGGAGAGCAAAGTAGAGCATCTTCAAGTTACATTCGCTCCTCTTTATCAACAGAACATACATCAATTGCTAATAATTTACAAGATGATTATACGTTACAAAAGAGTAGTGAGGTATCGGCAGATGTTGATACACAGCATAATTTAGAAAATTTAAAATTAAGTGACTACTCTTCTAACTCTTTTGTTAAAACAGATATCTCTTTTTTTGATAAATTAAAATTATTGTTTTCCAATAAAGAGGCTTCTCGTCCAACTGTAAAAAGTACACTACTCGCTTTTGTACCTTTTCTTTTTGTTCTTGGTATGGGTGGATATTATACATTAGAGAGTAAGAAAGAGTTACAGAGTATAGAGATGATAGATTCTCAAATTTATGCACAAACAAATAATGCACTACTTGCAAGTACATTAAAAAATGTTTTTTCATCTATGGGGAAAAGTGCTGAGTTGAAAAATGCATTAGTCTCAACTTCAAAGATAAATTTAAAAGGAATAGTTTGGGGAATTGAACCATTAAGAGAAAGCTTAATAGAACATTACCCTAATGGAAACTTTTCTATTAATCCACTTGAAAATTTTATGACAGAATTTTCATTTAAATCAAAAGTATAAAAGGAGTAACTATGAGTTTAAAGTTAAATGGGTTTATTCCTAAGTTACTGTTTATAGTATCCTTAGTTCTTCTCTTTGTATGGGTTGTTCCTAAAATACTTAATCATTATCAAAATATTAAAAGTTATGATATTAAAAAGAATGAATTGGAAGAGACATATCGTAAGTATAATATTGTCGACAAGGCACAAAAATTTACTTTAGAAGCATTCAAAAAAGAGGCTGAATCTATTTTTTCTGATGTTAGTTTAAAATCAAAAGAGGGAAATGAGTATAAGGTTACTATTCAAGTAGATAAGAATAAAATAGAAAAAATAAACAGCTTTATAGAGAGTTTATCTCTTCATTATTTAGTAAAAGTAAAAAACAGTGAATTGAAATTGGAAGATAAAAACCAAGTAGTAGAGGTTCAATTTATCTTAGAAGAGCTTTAGTAAATCTTTAGGGTTTACTTTCTCTTTATATAGATAAGAGCGAATTTTAGATGGTATTTTAACTTTTCTGCACTCTTCTTTGAAATATTTTGGCATGGCTACTTTGAGATAGGGAGAGATATAGATAAAGTTATCTTGAACCTCCACAGCCCAAAGACCTCCAACTACAATTGAAGTGTCTCTTTTCAGCTGTTTACGTTGATTTCCTGAAAGTAGATAGCCTAATATTTTTAGATATTTATCTACCAGGCGGATTATAAAAGCATCCTCTTGATAAGTTAAAATATACATCTCTTTATAGTGAAAAATTTCTCTATAGCCTCTCAATAAGTTCTTTTTATCTTCTCTTAGATAATCAAAACTTCGTTTAATCCCCTCTTGATATTCAGATAAAAGTTTGTCTGAAAAATTTTTTCTAAATATATTTCGTTCATATTTCTCTTCAAAATTACTCTTATCTACAAAATATGGAAAGTTATTTGAGTTTAAATAGTCTAAAAGCTCTTTTTTTGAGTGATGAAGTAGAGGACGAATTACGATATAGCTATTCCGTTTTGAAATAGGCTCTAACCCTAAAAGTTCACTAGTTCCTGCACCTTTGGTTAAACGCATTAAAAACCATTCTAGTTGGTCATTAAGTTGATGGGCTGTAAGTAAATTATTATACCTATTTTCAATCATGATTTTATCAAAAAAGTTATAACGAAAATCTCGTGCATTTTTCTCAAAGTTATTTTCAAAAGAGGGTGCTTGGGTGGTATAGCATTTTAAATTATACTTTTTTGCTAGTTCTATAGCATGAAGCTCCTCTTTTTTAGAATTTTCTCGTAGATTATAGTTAACTAAAGCAATATCAAATGAGATGTTCTCTTCTAAAAGTAAGAAAAAGAGTGCAGAGGAGTCAACCCCTGCTGAAAATGCTAAAAGATTTTTTGAATTTTGTAGGTTTGATTTTATTGAATGGGAAATTTTAATGTGTGACATCGTCACACCTACAGCTCTTTAATCAATGTTGCCAAGAGTCTATCTCCTGCCAATTCTGTAACTTTAGCTTCATAAAGCCCACCAAATTTAATAGCTAAATCAGACGTATCTGTGATAAGTAAATCTCCATCTATCTCTTTTGCCCATAGGGTTGGACGAGCTGATAATATATACTCATGTTCATCACTTTCGCCCTCTAAGATAACATGAATGGTTTTTCCTAGCATCTTTTTCAAAGATTTTTCAGTTGTCTCTTTTGCAATCTTTTCGAGTGCTTCAACGCGCTCTTCTATAATCTCTTCTTCTACAGGTTTCATCGTAAAAGCAGGTGTTGTCTCTTCGTTGGAATAGAAAAAGACATTAAATCGGTCAAAATTAAACTCTCGCATAAAGTTACACACACGTTCAAAAGCCTCATCGCTTTCTCCAGGGTGTCCTGCAATAATAGAAGTTCTGATAAATGCATCTTTTTTTGATTTCATATGTTCTAAAAGTTCAATAGTTTTCTTTTCTCCAAAACCACGACGCATCATTTTTAGAATACCATCATCTATCTGTTGGATAGGCATATCGTAGTAGGTTTCAAATACGTTAGAGTCTGCAATCGTATCTATAAGTTCAAAGGTAGTGGTACTTGGATAGAGATATAATATACGGGCAATTTTTACGCCATCAATTTTTTCGATGCTTTTGATTAAATGAATAAGTCCATCTTTTAGACCCATATCTCTTCCGTAGCTAGAAGAGTCTTGAGAGATAAATGAAAACTCATAGAATCCTTTGGCAACGAGTGCTTTGACCTCTTTTTCGATAGATAAAAGTGTACGAGAGTGAAGCTTTCCTTTGAAAGAGGGAATGGCACAAAAGGAACACGATTGGTTGCATCCTTCAGCCATTTTTATGTAGACATGGGTATTTGAACCTGTAATAACACGCTCTGCATTTTCATTTGCTAGATAAACAGATGGAGAAAAAACACCTCTTTTTTGTGCAATCATCTTATCAATCTGTTCATAATCTCCTACACCTGTAAAAATATCAACTTCGGGTAAATCTCTTTGAAGTTCCCCTTTGTAGCGTTCTGTTAAACAGCCAGATACTACTAGTAATGAATCTTTTTTACGCTCTTCATGTGCATTCAATATGGTATTAATGCTCTCTTCTTTTGCTGCATCAATAAACCCACAGGTATTAATAATAATGACATCAGCAGTTTTTACATTGTCTGAAATTTCGTACTCTTGAAGACGACCTAACATAACCTCGGAATCTACGAGGTTTTTTGTACAGCCTAGGCTGATAAGATGCAATTGTTTTCTTGGCAAAGTTGAGTCTCCAATGTTAAGGGATATTTTTTTGTATTATATCTAATCCCTTGTTAAAGTTTATGGATGAACCACATGTACAACAAAGCTTTTTTTATGTAGTTTAGAGTTAACAGTAGACATCTTTGCATGGGCTTCATTATAAGACTTATAGGCACCTACAAGTACATAAAAATTCCCATTTTTATTTAAAATAGTAAATTTTAATCCACTGTGATGGAGTTGTTTTTCAAAACTTGAACTTGGTTTGTATCGTTCAAAAAAACCAACTTGAAGATAATACCCAGGTTGTGCTGCGTTTGAATATATTTTCTCTATAGAGAGTTCTTTACCAGATTTACTGTGTATTATCTGATTGGTTGGTTTGTCGACAATACCAGACAATACAGGCTCTTCTTGTTTCTCTTTAGTGTTTTTTGTTGAACTTTTGTTGACATCGACACCCGTTTCACATCCTAAAAAGAGTAATCCTGTAATTATTAATGTTGCTGTTAAGTAATTTACGTTGTTTTTCATGTTAATCTCCCAATTTTTAATAGAATTATATCTTATCATAATTTGATATAGAATTAGAAGATTAATATCAATTAAATTAGAATTGTTTTTCTAAAAAAGGGATAATCTGTTTTTTTCGGCTCATCACTTTTGGAAGCCATATTTCTCTATCTTTTAAAGTTATATTAAATGCGTTCTCTATTTTAGCGTTCTCATCACTTAAGACTAAAAGTTGTGAACCCTCTTGCATTATGTCTGTCAAGAGTAGAAGTACGGAGTGTCTATTCTCTTCAGCTTTTATCTCACTCATTGCTTCAAAAAGCTCTTCTTTCATGTTGTCAAATACAGATAAATCAACTACTTCAAGTTGTCCTACACCAATCTTTTCTCCACCCATGTTGAAGTCTTTGAAGTCTCTAAGAACCAAGGCTCTTTTTGTATCGGTTAGAACGTCTGATTTGATAATAAACATCTCCATTCCAAGAGCTTTTGGGTCTTCTATTTGGGCAATAAGAGCCAACTCTTTAACTGCTTTTGTATCCTCTTTTGTACATGTTGGAGATTTAAAAATAACGGTATCACTTAAGATAGCAGACATCATCATTCCTGCTAAATCTTTTGGAATTTCTACTCCAAAATAGTCAAACATCTGTTTTACAATGGTGTTTGAACAACCAACAGGGCGTACCCACATCTCAAGTGGTGTATCTGTTTTAAGGTCGCCGAGTTTATGGTGGTCTACAATTCCTAAAATGGTCGCTTCTGCAATGTCACTTGGGCTTTGAGAACTCTCCATAAAGTCAATAAGATAGACATTTTCTCCTGCATAATTGGTTTTTAGCATTGGTTTTTCAAATCCAAATCTTTTTAAAATGAATGCTGTTTCAGGGTTAATTTCTCCCTGTCTTGATGGAGTTGTATCTTCTCCGAGTTGGTTTTTTAAATAGGAGAGAGAGATAGCTCCGATAATAGAATCAGAGTCTGGTGTGGTGTGTCCAAATATATAAGTTGACATAAATAAATCCTTTAGTTATAGGGGGAGTTTTTTTGGCATTATAACTAATAACTTTTAAACTCTTTGTAGACAAAAGTACTTATAAAGATAATCACAATTACAGCTCCACTAGCAATTAAATATACAGATTTGGAGTTAGCCTCTTCTCCAAACATATACCCTAACATGAGCATGGCAAAGTTCCATAAGGCATTTGATGTAAATATAATTGGAATAAACCAACGTAAATCCATTCGAGCCATTCCTGCAGGAAGAGATATATATTGCCCCAGTCCAAAAGTTAGAGGAGCAAGAGCAACAGAAAAATTACCATATTTGTTAAAAAATTTCTCTATTTTATAAATTTTCTCTTTTGATACCCAACGTTTTGAGAGATAATTTGCCATAAAATAGTTAATCGTTGCACCAATGGTTGTTCCCATAGCTGTGATGAGTATGGTGGTTGAAATATCAAGTTTTCCTTGTGATGCCAAGAATCCTGCAGGGAGCAAGATAAGTTGTGTGGGCAAAGGGATAAATGTTCCTACGACAATCATATAAAAAAAGAAGCCTAGATAGCCCATATTAAAAATAGTATTAATAAACAAATCGAACAAAAAGTATCCTAATATTTTAACTTGAATTTTAACAAAGAGTATATTCCTAAAGTTTAAATCTATTACTATTCATTCCATATAATAAATTTTATTAAACTAAAATTAATGTAAAACTCTATTTAACCTTATTTAAACGCGAATTATACTAGAATTATGCGATAAATATAGAATATTAGATAGAACTTTAGGAGTAAAAATGAAAATATTATTAATAAACAGTAACCCTGTGGTCTCTAGGTTGACAGCATTAAGTGCTAGAAAAGAAGAGATACAAATAGATGAAGTTCAAGAGATTAATGAAGTAAATAACAGTCAATATGATATTGTATTTGTGGATTCAGACTCATGGAGTAAAGAGTTAGAGAGTGCTATTTCACAAAACATTCAAACACAAAAGAGAGTACTTTTTTATGCACAAGATGATAAGAATAATAATGAACTCTTTGATATAAGTATTTTAAAGCCTTTCTTGCCATCAGAAGTTTCAGCTGTTATTCGTTCTGTTGAAGAGTCTGCTTTATCATCTGCTTTATCAACAGATAAGAGTAGTGAAAATTTGATAGAACTTGAAGAGAAGAGCGTTTTTGATGTTTTAGAAATTTCTGATGAAGAAAAAGTTGAAAAGAAAGAGGAAAAGAGTAAAGAAATAGATAAAAAAGAAGATTTTTTATCTTTGGATTTAGATGAAAAAGTAGTCAAAGAGGATATGGAAGAAGATCTATTTGCTGAGTTAAAAGATAATAGTAAAGATTTTGATAAACAATTAGAAGAAGCATTTCCATTAAAAAAAGAGGAAGATTTATTTGATTTAGACCTTAGTGGCTCTTTAGAAAAAGAGTTTGATGTATTGAATAAAGAGGAAAAAAGTATAAAAAAAGAGAAAGATGAACTTTTTGATTTTAATTTAGATAATAATGATGAGTTTGATTTAGACTTTGATGCTTTGAGTGATGATAAAATAAATATTGACAATAAAGTTAAGAGTGTAGCTAAAAAAGAAGTTGAAGTTAAAAAAGAAGAAATTATAGCAATGCCAATTAAAAAAGAGAAAAAGAGTGAAGAGAAGTTAGAGACGAAAATTTTAGACCAATCCGAATTGTTAAATATTAAAGATATTCTTGAAAATGATGATGATTCTACTATTGAGTTAGATGATTTAATGACAACTCCTGCTGTAGAGATGATTCAAACTTCTGATAATAGTTTAGACAATAGTAGTAATAATAAAAAAGAGAAGAAGAGTGAGAGTCAAAAATTGGATGAAGATGCTTCTCTTGAAGCTGAGAACGTGATTAATACTCTATCAGTACTCCCTTTAGACAGACTAAAAGGACTTTTAGCTGGTTCAACTATTAAAATTACTATTAAATTTCCAAAAGAGAAGTAGATGAGAGGAGCTATTTTAGTTCTCTCTGGTCCTTCGGGAGCAGGGAAGAGTACCATTATCAATCATGCCAGTCCTAATATTGGCGATTATTATTTTTCTATCTCAACCACTACTAGAGAGCCTAGAGAGGGAGAAGAGCATGGAGTTGATTACTATTTCGTAACTCATATGGAATTTGAAGAAGGGATTAAAGCAGGAGATTTTTTAGAGTATGCAACCGTACATGGTAACTACTATGGAACATCTTTGAAACCTGTAAATAATGCACTTGATGAGGGAAAATTGGTTATTTTTGATATAGATGTTCAAGGACATCGTCTGGTACGTGCTAAAATGGGTGACTATGTTACATCTGCATTTATTACTCCTCCTACACTGAGTGAGTTAGAGAAACGTCTCTATGCCCGTTCAACTGATGAGAATTCAGTCATAGAACGGCGTATAGATAATGCAAAAGAGGAGATAAAAGCTCTCAATGAGTTTGATTTTATTATTATTAATGACACAGTAGAAGAGGCTTCTAAGCAATTTACCATGATTGCAAATGTTGCTAGATTGAAACAAAGTGCTGAAGAGTTGGAAAATTTTATACTACATTGGGAAAATTAACGAAAATAGAGTATAATTTTGATAAATAATCTTAATAGGAGACTGTTAAGAAAACATATCAAAGGACTTATAAGATGCCAGGTGGAATAGAATTAGCAGTTATTGTAGGAGTAGTAATACTACTTTTTGGAGGTAAAAAGATACCAGAATTAGCAAGAGGACTTGGTAAAGGTATTAAAGATTTTAAATCAGCTGTAAAAGATGATGAGAAACCAGAAGAGAAAGTAGCCGATGTTAAAGAGATTAAAACAGAGGTAAAAGAGACTACTGTAGAAGCTAAAAATACAACGACTACTACTGCTCCAAAAGCATAAATTAAATAAGATGTTCTATCTTTTTTGATAGAATATCAATGTTATATCTACAAACAACCCTTCAAATCATGGAAATTATATATGAAAATCAAATTAGAACTTAGTAAGATTATTGAAAATGCACTTAAAAATGCAAATATTGAAGCAGATGAGATTGTTATATCTGATGCTACAAAGCCTGAGTTTGGAGACTACCAGTTTAATGGAGTCATGAAACTTGCCAAAATTTTAAAACAAAATCCAAGACAAATCGCTAATAGTGTTGTGGAACATATTGATACTACAGGTATGATTTTAAAAGTAGAAGTAGCAGGACCTGGATTTATTAATATTTGGTTAAATAATGAGTGGCTCTCATCACAAGCAAATGCTATTGTTGATGATGAGCGAGTAGGGGTTGGATATATTGGTACACCTAAAAGAGTAGTGATTGACTACTCTGGTCCAAATATGGCAAAACAGATGCACGTTGGGCATCTTCGCTCTTCTATTATTGGCGATACCTTGGCTACTCTTTTAGAGTTTTTAGGCGATGAGGTCATTCGCCAAAATCATATTGGAGATTGGGGAACACAGTTTGGTATGTTGATTGCTTATCTTGAAGAGCAAGGTGCAGATGGCAATAGTACAGAGTTAAAAGATTTAGAGCAGTTCTACAAAGATGCTAAAGTTCGATTTGACCAAAGTGAAGAGTTTGCTAATAAAGCACGTGAATACGTGGTAAAAATTCAGAGTGGAGATAAACACTGCTTGACGTTATGGCAAAGCTTTATTGATGCTTCTTTGGGTCATTGTGAAGAGGTCTACTCAAAACTAGGTGTAAATTTAACCAGAGATGATGTTCGTGCAGAGAGTTTTTATAATCCTCAACTCTCCAAGGTTATTACAACGCTTCAAGAGAAAAATCTTTTAACTAAATCTGATGGTGCAGAGTGTGTTTTTTTGGATGGTTCTGATGTTCCTGTAATTGTCCAAAAAGGGGATGGTGGGTATCTTTATGCCACTACTGATTTGGCTGCGTTAGAGTTCAGAAGCCAAGAGTTAAAGGCTAACCGTATCTGT
>QNZV01000162.1 GCA_003978395.1 Sulfurovum sp.
TCGTCAGCAGAATTTAAAGAGGTAATGAAAATGGCAGGGGTACTGTCTCCTAAATCTCGTCGCTCTTGAAGAAACTCAAACCCATTTTGATGGGGTACTTTGACATCCAAGAGCATTAAGTCAATGCTCTTTTCATAAAGAATATCTTTCGCCTCAGAAGCATCATAAGCAGGGTAAACCATGTAATTCGAGTACTCCAAAAACTGTTTAACGGTGTCGCTTAGTTGTATGTCATCTTCAAGAAGAAGTAGAGTGGCTTTTGACATTAAATGCTCCTATGGATTTTAAAATATAAAGAAATTATACTCTTTCAAAATGAACTGTGTGTGAATGGGCTATTTATCTGCCAATTAAATAAACCAGCAGGAATAAAAATCAGTATCATAAATGTGCCAATCTCAAGCCCAATAGAGCCTTATTTATTAGCCAACATCAAAAATACACTGAATTCATGATGAGGTTTTTTAATAGTATTTGCCAGTTCAAAACGAATCTCTTTAAAACCAATCTCTTTTGCGATTATCTCTAACTCTTTTCGTTCAAATCCAAAATGGAAAACACCTGTATTATCACTATGAAATGTTCCATCTTCGCTGTCTAAATCTGCAATAGCAATAAATCCATCTTTATTTAACATCTTATAAAACTTCTCAAAAAGAGCTTTTGTATCTTTTAAATGATGAACGGTCATTGAAGAGATAACACCATCAAACTTTTGTTCTATATCTTTTTGACTTAAATCTAACTCTAATACTTCTGTTTTAGAGGCGAAATCTACAGATTTTTCTTTGAATTTTTCAAGCATAGAGGGGGAGTTGTCTACAGCTACAATAGTATCTACATGAGGAGCTATAAAATAGCTCAATAGTCCTGTTCCTGCTCCAAAATCCATAACTTTCATGCTTGAAGAGAGTTTTATATTATCAATAATTAGGTTCGCAATACTCTTGGCATTTTGAACTCTCTTGGAACTCATATCCCATGATTTTGATTTATTCGCAAAATGGTCTACTGTCATGGGATTATGCTCTCACTTTTTCAGCTATAGGTTCAACATCAGAATGAGAAATGAGGGATTGAATCTCTGTTTCGTGTTTAGCCATATCAAAATTTGCACCTATGACCTTACATACACCTAGAGCATCACTCAATGCAATGGATAGTGAGCTGGTTGCTCCTGGGCTTGGGGTCATATTAAATACCAACCCATCTTCTTCAATTTTAGCTTCTCCTAAAAGTAGCTCTTGCTTCTTTTTATCAATGATTTGAGGACGCATTCCTCCATAACCTTCAGCAAATGTTAAATCTTTGACACGAATAGAAGGAATAATTTTTTTTGCATCTCCAAGGAATACTTCTTTTCCAACCAATGGAATCTCTTCGATAAAGTTTTTGAGAATATAGCGACGAATGGTTTTGTCTCTAAATAGGTTCATATAGACTTTTGTTACGTCTTTGTCAATGTTTAATGCAGAGATTAAATCTTTTAAGTGTAGTGCATGATAACGCTCTAATTTTGGTAAAGCAAAAGCAGTTGGTCCAAAACGGGTGTTCCACTCTTGGGTAACGTCTGGGTCAGCATGAATCGCAGCAAATGGAAGTTTTGGGTTTTGCATGGTATAAACTTTGGAGTTTAAAAGTTTCTCTTTTGTAAAGAAAAAGCTACCACCAATAGGTAAAATAGCATACTCTTTACCATACCCCATAGATTGTGCAAATAGCAATGAGTATGCCCCTGCATTAACCACTACTGATTTGGCTTTGAAATTTGTAGTGTCTGAAGTGATGGTAAATGTACCATCCTCATTTCTTTCTATCTTTGTGACCTCTTCATTGTAACGCATTTGTATGTTTTTTTCAGTATCGAGTGCTTGTTGTACAAAGCTCTCACTTAGCTTTTTATAATTGACAGTCGTTATTTGGTCTCTTGCCCCCATTGCTAAAATAGGCTCTTCTCTCTCTTCAACCAGTTTAGGTTCAAACTCTGCTAAAAAATCTTTATCCCACAGTTCAAGATAGGGATATAGTGTTTTAAATTTATAGTAACGCTCTTTGAGTTCAGATACCTCTTTCTCTCCTACAGCTAAAAGCATTTTATCTTTTCTAAAACCAACATTATCCACTTCATTGAAATTTTGAATATAGTTAGCGACCATAGAGGAAGCTTTTTTGACTTTTCCTGCTTTTTCATAGCTATAGTTGCTCTCTATATCTCCGACATGTAAGGTTTGTGAATTTGCTTTTGGATTAGAGTTTAATTGACTAACTTCATCATATTTTTCAAAAAGTATAATATTGTTAATATCTGTATATCTCGCTAATGTAAAAAGTAAAGAAGTTCCTGCAACACCACCACCAATAATAGCTGTGTCAAAAAGTTTATTTATAAGCATATTTTATTCCTAAATATTTATATATTGTATTATTTTCAAATCATACTCCTATGTATATAAAAAAAAGCTTTATTTTTTATTTTAGATTTATTTTGAAAGTAATATGCAATATATATAGCACTACTTTCTATCTATAAAATGAGCATTAAATCGTTTCATTTCTTTACTTATGATTTAAATAGCTATATCTTATGCAAGACAAATGTACGTTATTTATAATAATATGTTATCTTAAGTAAGACTATAGTTATAAGGGACACAAGTGAACAACAAAAAAACTATTATTACTTACGGCACATATGATATGTTGCATATTGGACATATGAAACTACTAGAGCGAGCAAAAGCTTTGGGCGATTATCTTATAGTTGGGGTAACAGATGAAAATTATGACCGTTCTCGTGGTAAGCTTAATGTTGTGGAGAGTACTAAAAAACGGGTCAAAGCTATTGAAGCTTTAGATTTTGTGGATAAAGTAATTATTGAAACTCATAAAAATCAAAAAGCTGAAGATATGGTAAAATATGATGTTGATATTTTTGCTATTGGTGATGATTGGGTTGGGGCTTTTGATTATCTAAATGAGTATACTCATGTGGAATATTTAGCACGAACTGAAGGTATCTCTAGTACGAAGTTAAGAAAAGAGAATTTCTCTACCATTAAAATGGGACTTGCAGGATTGGGTCGTGATACTCAAGCTTTTATTGCTGAAGCCCAATTTGTCTCTAATGTCAAGATAAATCGTATCTATGATGAAGATTTTTTAGCACTAAAAGCATTTACTAAAGGA
The DNA here is from genome assembly GCA_003978395.1 of Sulfurovum sp. GTDB lineage: Bacteria > Campylobacterota > Campylobacteria > Campylobacterales > Sulfurovaceae > UBA1140. The sequence goes on from QNZV01000162.1 coordinate 3,187, forward strand.
AATGATGAAATTGCTTATGGTCATGATAATTATGATGAATTTTTAGATACTTCTATTCAAGCAGTCTATATTGATACCTCCCTTGAACAACACTATATATTGATTAAAAAAGCACTAGAAGCTGGTAAGCATGTATTGTGTGAAAATCCTTTGGCACTTGGAAAAAATGAGTTAAAAGAGTTACTTTCTATTGCTAAAAAAGAGAAAAGAGTACTTCTGACTGCACTTAAAACAGCATTTCTTCCTGCTTTTAATCAACTTCTCAAAGAGTTGGAAACGGGAGTAATTGGAGAAATAAAAGAGGTTCGAGCAACACGAACATCTCTCTATCTTGAAAAAGATTACTCCAATGAGTTTATTGCACAAGGTGCGACCAATATTCTCTCTTCTTATCCTTCCCTTTTAATTCACAAAGTGCTTGGAAAATGTAAAGAGATTAAATTTTTTGACCAAAAAGAGAGTGGTTATGATATTTCTAATCTTATTATCAGCCGACATAAAGGAGGCTCTCTAGGAGTTGCACGTGTTGCGACAGGAATCAAATCTGAAGGGGATGCTGTCATTTCAGGAACAAGGGGTTATATCTATATTCCTGCTCCTTGGTGGTTGACGAAAAAATTTTATGTTCGCTTTGAAGATGAACATAAAAGTCAAACGTTTAACTATGAGTTCGAAGGAGATGGATTACGCTATATGATTGCTGAATTTACTTCCTTGATTCAAAGAGGTAATCGAAAATCTAAAAAGTTAAGCCCCTCAGATATGGTGGCAATAAACAGAGTATTACTTGATTATAATGAGAGTAACAAAGATAAAATAAAAACAAAAAATAAGAAGGAAAGATAGATGATATACGAAGATTACTACATATTTACCCCAGGTCCAGTAAAGATGAGCGATGAGATTATGGAGGTTGGTGCAAAGCAGACTCCATATTTTAGAAATTGTGAATTTTCTAATGTGACGTATGCTTGTGAAAAGGGTCTACTTGAGATGGTAAATGCACCAGAGGGTTCAAAAGTTATCTTTTTAACAGCTTCTGGAACAGCAGGTATGGAGTCTGTAGTTATGAACTTATTGACTAAAGATGATAAGGCTTTGGTCGTTCATGGTGGTGGTTTTGGTGGTCGTTTTGTAGATATTTGTGATGTTCACGGTATTCCTCATACTGATTTTGTGGTCAAAAATACAAATTTACATGATATAGAGAGTTTAGCTCCAAAAGAGAACTATACCTCACTAATTGTTAATGCTCATGAGACATCTGTAGGGCATCTTTATGATTTAGGTGCAATGGGTGCTTATGCAAAGAAAAATAATTTACTCTATATTGTAGATGCTATCTCTATGTTGGTCACAGACCCTGTAGATATGAGTGCTGATAATATTGATGTTGTGATTGCAAGTTCTCAAAAAGGGTTGGCTCTACCTCCTGGGTTGACTATGGTTATTTTAGCTCCAAGAGCTTTGGAAAAAGTACAAGATATAAAGAGTTTATACTTTAATTTTAAAGATTATTTGTCTAATGGAGAGCGAGGTCAAACTCCTTATACTCCTGCTGTGACTATTATGTTGCAACTTGAAGCGAGATTAAATCAGATTAATAGACGTGGTGGAGTTCAACAGAGTATTAAAAAGGCACAGGATATTTCAGAATACTTTAGAGCATCCATCAAAGATTTACCCCTAAAAGAGTATACGCCCTATATGCCAAATGCCATGACAACACTTACTCCAACTGATGGAAAATCAGCTATGGATATAGTCAACGGTTTAGAAGATGGATACAAAGTAATGGTTTGTCCAAATGGTGGTGCAGAGCGTGATACTATTTTTAGAGTTTCTCATATGGGAGATATGACCCGAGCATATACCGATGTATTAATTGATGCACTCTATGATTACTACAAGATAGAGAGAAAATAGTTACTATGGCAATTGACCTAAAGATTTTAAGAGAAGCACAACTTATTATGCTTGAAATGTTAGTAGAGTTTGATGCCATATGTAAAAAGCATAAGTTACAATATTGGTTAGACTCAGGTACACTTTTGGGTGCTGTTCGTCATCAAGGGTTTATCCCTTGGGATGATGATATTGATTTGTCAATGCCTGTGGAAGATTATAGAAAATTTAAAGAGATAGCCCAAGAAGAGTTGTCTGAAAATATTTTTTTTCAAACGTCTACAACAGATAAAGGTTTTAAGTTTGACTATATGAAACTTCGCTCTAATAAAGCAGATATAGTCGAATTTCATGAAAAAGGAAAAGAGGTTAATTATCATCAAGGTCTATTTGTGGATATTTTTCCTATGTTGACGCTTCCTAATACCAAGTTTCATCGAGCATTTTATGAAGATGCTTTTAAACTTATTAGAGATGTCTCTTCAATTAGTCTTCATACTCCAAATGGAAAAGACTACCCACAAGTTAGAAAAGCTCTGTTAGAAGCAGTAAATGAGATGCATGAGGGGTGGGATAAAGAGGATATAAAAGTTATCTATTCTGGTAAAATGCCTGATGTCGCTGCTTGGTTTGATATTGATGAGGTTTTTCCTCTTAAAAAGATAAAATTTGAAGGGTTAGAGTTTTATGCTCCTAAAAATCCAAAGCATTATCTAAAATCTATATATAGCTTTAATTTTATGGAGTTACCACCTCTTGATAAACGTACAATACATGCACACAGTATAAAATTAAAATAAATAAAATAAAACTTAGGTATAATTAGCTCTAAAAAAGGATTAGAGTTATGAATAATAGAGCTTTACGTTTTTTGAGTTTTGGATTAGGTGCTTTACTGCTCTTTCATGGTATAGATAAAGTTATGAATGGAACAGAGTTTATTGAAAAAATGCTTGTGGGTTTAAAAGTACCTTATAGTGAATATGTGCAATATGGAGTCTATATTGGCGAAGTTCTTGCTCCTCTTTTACTAATATTTGGACAATATATAAGAATTTCTGGAGCTATCATCGCATTTGATATGCTTGTTGCTATTTTCTTGGTTCATCAAAATACACTTTTCACTTTAGGAGAACACGGTGCATGGAGTATTGAACTTCCAATGCTTTATTTGGTAGCAGGGGTAACACTTGCTTTATGGGATAGAGAAAAAAAATCTAAATAATAAATTTATTTAAAAATTAATTTCTTATCATAATTATAAAATTATTAAAAACGTTCTATAATTATGTAAAGGATATATAATGAATAAACAAATTACATTTATTTATCTGTCGATTCTCTTCTTTTTTGGTCAGGTTTCACTGAAAGCTGAACATAAAGAATCTAGTAATAACTCTATTTATGAGACTATTTATACTTCAATTGACGAAAAAGATTGTCAAACCTTAGAGAGTGATAATTTGGGAAGTATTGAAGAGTGTGAATCTTTTGCAGGTATGAAAATAATTGTGATAGAAGGTGATATGAAGCAAGCTATTATTGTGATACGTGACAATAAAAGATATGAATTAGATTTAAAGTCTGTTATTCCTAATGGATTCATCTCTTTAGGTTTAGACTTAAAATGGATATATAAGCATCAAGAATTTGATAATCCTGTTGCTATGCTTGCTCATTTAGATGTAAACGAAGATAAAGAAGATATAGAAAAAGTTACATCTTATTCATTGGTAAGTAAAATTACAGAAAAAGAGATTTGTATTGTTGGTAAAATTAAAATAGAAAAAAATAAAGATAAATTAGCATATAAAATGGCTGAAGAGGCATATGATATGCCTTGTATCTCTTCTATAAAATAAAATTAATCTTAATAAATGTAATTTTTTTTAAGTAAATAAGAATAATTAATCTAATATACTTATGTATATAATAAAAATTATGGAGTAAGAATAATGAATAAAAATTTAATACTAATATTGTCGATTGTCGCTTTTGCTGGATGTGGTTCTTCAACTTCAGATGAAAAAAAAATTGATATAACTAATTATTTACCAGCTACAAGTATGAGTAAAGCTTATACGCATGTTACAAAAATAGATGGAAAGCTTAATAATCGTCCTTATACAGATACAGTTGTTGTTGAATCAAGTTTAATCTCTATTAAAGAAGATGGAAAATCTAATAGGATTATTACTTTAAAGGAAGATGAGGTTGAAATAAAGTATTTAAAAGATGTTAATCATAGTAAAGTACTGACACGAAATATAAATGTAGGAGATGATATTTCAAAGTATTTAAAAGATGAACAAGTTGAAATATTGAAAATTGGTTCTCAAAAAATTGGAGAAAAACGTACTAAAATAGAAGAAGCCTGTACTCTTGATAGTATAATAGACCGTTATGAAAAATTCTTTTTTGAATATACGAATTATGATGATAAGCATGATATTATGAAAATAAAATGTATAACCAAAACAACTGTAGAGACTAAAGTGGATAAAAAATATCTTAATTCGGTCTCTTATACCAATGGTGTTATTGAGTCTAAAGATGATATTTCATATATCTATATGCAAAAAGGTTTGGGTACAATTGCTACAATCAATGATGATTGTTTAGCGTCTAAATTACCTGATGTTATTGATGATACTCTTGACTCTGAAAAGTGTTTAGGAGAGCGTTATGAGTATAATTTATATCAACCTAGCTATTAATTTTAGATAACATTTTATTTAATATAGTATATTTTTTAGGTAAAATATGCCTAAAGGATATACTTATGAAAAAACTACTTTTTTTATCACTATTTCTCACATTCTCAATAAAACTTTTTGCTAATAACTCTTGTACAGGGTGTCATAATGGTATTGAACATATTCGTGACCCACACTCTAAAATGATGCAAGCAATTTTAAAAGTTGCAGATAAAGCAGGAGCAAAAGGAAATGATTGTGTTGTTTGTCATGGTGGTAACCCTAATAGTGATGATAAAAATGTGTCGCATTCTGGAACACTAAAATATTTTAAAAGCCATAAAGGACCAAAAGAGTTCTATCCTAGTCCTACAAGTCAATGGATTAATATTAATACCTGTGGAATATGCCATGCAGAGCAAGTAAAAGCTCAATGGAACTCTTTGATGAATACCGAAGCAGGAAAAGTTCATGGAGCATTATGGTCTTTTGGAAAATCAGATGGATATAACCATACTGAGTCCAATTACAACTCTACAAATGCTCATGAGCGTTTAGGAACAAAAACCTATCAAGAGTATATGAAAGAACTTTCAAAAAAAGAGCCACAAGCCTTTCCAAAAGAGTCAACTATGCTTCCAAAAGCACCAACAGCTGATGAGGTAGAGAAAGACCCACTTCTTTCTGTTTATACCTACTTGCGTCAAGAGTGTTTACGTTGTCATACAGGTGGAAAAGGACGAAGCCGTAGGGGAGATTTCCGTGGAATGGGTTGTGCATCTTGTCATATTCCCTATTCTAATGAGGGTTTTTATGAAGGAAACGATACAAAGATTCCTCATAACAAAGTAGGGCATCTGTTGACCCATCAAATCCAATCTTCACGAAAAGTAAAAGTCAATATTCATGGAACAAAATACTCTGGTGTACCTGTAGAGACCTGTACCACTTGTCATAATCGTGGAAAACGAATAGGGGTTTCCTATCAAGGGCTTATGGAGACAGAGTATCAGAGTACATTCGATGCCGAGGGTAATGGTCAGCCAAAACTTCATACCAAACGTTATCTACACTTGACAGAAGATATTCACTATAAAAAAGGGATGCTTTGTCAAGATTGTCATACTTCAAACGATATGCATGGCGATGGATTTATGACGGGGGCAAATCTTGGTGCTGTTGAGATAGAGTGTCAAGATTGTCATGGAACAACCAAAAAATATCCTTGGGAGTTACCATTGGGTTACTCTGATGAATTTGCTTTAACACCAAAAGAGGGAAAAGCTAGAGGGACAACGCAAACCTTGGCAGAGTATCTCAAAAAAGGAGCGATTCCCAAAGATAGAGGGGAAGGTTTTTTATTGAGTGCAAGAGGAAACCCACTCACAAAAGCAGTACGGCATGGTAATAAAATTATGATGCATTTAGCTTCAGGAAAAGATATAGAGTTAACGCCCTTAAAAGGGTTGAAAAAAGAGGGAAAACTCTCTAAAAAAGCATTGGTTTCAATGGATAAAATAGAAGCACATACCAATAAATTAGAGTGTTATACTTGTCATGCTACTTGGGCTCCTCAATGTTATGGTTGTCATGTTAAAATAGACTATTCAAAAGGGAAACAGAACCCTGACTATTTGGCTGCTTCTCATGCTCATGATGTTCATGGAAATACAGGAGAGAAGACATTAAAAGATTTTTTAGTAGATGGAAAAGTAACCGAAACACGAAGCTATTTACGTTGGGAAAATCCTGCTCTAAGCATCAATGGAGAGGGAAGAGTATCGCCAACGATTCCAGGTTGCCAAACAACCATTACGGTTATAGGAAAAGATGGCAAAGCACTTCTTCAAAATCATATTGTTAAAATTCCAAATGTAGAGGGTGCAGGAGAAGAGGGGCAAAATGCCATAACAATGTCACAAGTGAATCCTCATACAATTTCTAAAAAATCACGAACATGTGAGAGTTGTCATACTTCTAAAAAAGCGTTAGGGATGGGAATAAATGGTGGACAATATTTTGCAGACCAAAGCAAAACATCTGTTATTGATTTGATGACAGCAGAGGGTAAAGTTTTACCTAAAAAAGTAGATGAACAGATACCTGCTATTCCACATTTAAAACATGACTATTCAGTTATGATTGATGAAAATGGTACACAAGTACAAACGGTTGACAATCATTGGAGCTTAGCAAATCCATTAAGTGCTAAACAACGCTCTAAACTTGATAGGGAAGGTACTTGTTACGCTTGTCATCAAAGTATCCCTAAAGGAGATTTAGCGATTTCAGCAATGAATCATATTGCAAATATGGCTGGAATTGAGATAGATAAAGAGATGCATAGTGACATTTTAAATAAAACGGTTAAACTATCTGCTTGGATACAGATAGGTTTACCTATTCTATTTTTATTGGGCTTTATACTTTGGTTTATTGTTCGCAGAAGTAGAAACAATAGATAGTTTAAAATAAATCTTCTGTAGTGGATGGAGAATAGAGACTATTCTCTTCTCCTCCTCTATTATATTTATGATTTTCAAAAGCATCAATATATTTTTTTACTCTCTCTTTTGTTTCTCTGTCTTCTATTTTATTCATCCATCTTCGCATCTCTTGAAAACTCCAATTATCAAAATAGTACTCATTATGCTCTTTTTTCCATGTTTCAAAGGCATCATCTTGTTCTAAATATTGTGAATTTTTGATAATATCAAGCATCTCAAGAAGAGGTTTTGTATCAGGAGAATCAGAGAGGTATTTATTTGCAAGGTCAACGTATTTATCATCATCATTAGATGTAATAATAGAGAGTTCAAGGTTATTAAGGATAGCGAGTTCTATTGCTTGAGGGAGTTTCTCTTTCCCTTCACGTTTTTCATATTTAGTAATCAACTGATCTAAAATATCCATCGCTTCTTCATCTTCTTTTCCCATAAGTTCAAAGCTTTTATTGATAAGCAACTCTTCGACTCTCTTTTGCAGTTTTTTATCTTTATGATTCTCAAATTTTTTTATTAATTCATCATAAATATCAGCTCTCTCCTCTTTTTCAAAAAGGTAGGCTTGTTGTATGGTAGCTGTAATATAATATTCTAATAGTTTAGAATCTTTGCTTTTTTGAAACTTATTTATAATTTTACTATAGGTTTCTATTGCCATCTCTTTATCTAAACTTGGATAAATTTGATATAGAAAAGCCATCTGCATACATGCTTCTGTAAATTGTTCTAATGCTTTTAAATCTTGACTATCTTGAGTTTTTTGAATAATTTTTTTATAGAGTTCTAATGCTTCAGCATCTTTTGAATCGCGAAATAGGAAATGAGCCTCTTTTAGAAGTTTTTCAATCTCTATAGTTAAGTTATTTTCATGCTTACTCGGATGCTGTTTATCTGTAAGGGGAATAACGTTAGAACTTTTAGGAATAAACTTTTTTTCTATATTTTTTAGTGGAATTTCTATTATTGTAGGAGTTTTTTGAACAACTGTTTTTTCACTTGAAGAAAAAATATCAAAATTTAGTCCTATAGCAAGTAAAATGACAATAATAAGTACAATAATCAAACTTTTTAACATTATGGAGACCTCTTTTTTTAATTGTATATATTATTGTACTTAAAAATAACATTTATTTATCTTGCATATGAACCTCAACATTTCGCTTGGTATGTAAAAGTTGTTCATTGTACCATTTAGTAGTAGAGAGTTTAGGAAAGACATTATGCATGATTTTTAAAGAAGAGCTTATATAATTTTAAAATGATTAATAGGGCTATTCCCTTTTCCTAAAACTCTATCTCTACCTGCATCAATGGCTTCATTGACATATTTACAGCTTTTTATAACAGCTTCTTCTAATGCAAAGCCCAAGCTAATATAGGTAGCAATACTCGAAGATAAAGAACAGCCTGTTCCATGGGTATGTTTGGTTTTAATAGATGGATTATGTATGGTTACAATTTTTTTATTGTTATATATATACAGAGTATCCGTCATCATAGTTTTAGATTCCAAATGCCCACCCTTTAATAGAACCGATACCGAAAATTTTTCGCCTATCTCTTTAGCTGATGTTTTGATATTGTTTAAGCCAATGCTATGATTAATTAATAGTTCGGCTTCAGGAATATTGGGTGTAATTAGATAGACATGAGGTAAAAATGCTTTTAAGGTATTAATTGATTTTTCATTAATCAGTTTAGTTCCTGATGAAGCAATCATTACAGGATCCAAAATAATTTTATCTATGCCATATTTTTTTAGAGTATCTTTTACTACAGTAATAACTTCAGATGAGTGAAGCATTCCAATTTTGACAGCTCCAAATTGAATATCACTCAAAACAGCATCCAATTGAGCTTCTATATGTGCTATAGGCATAGGATGAATATCTATTATTCCTTGTGTGTTTTGTGCTGTACTAGCTGTAATAACGGTAGAAGCATATGCACCATTAGCTGAGATACTTTTTATATCAGCTTGTATACCTGCACCCCCTCCAGAATCGGAACCTGCAATAGTTAGTACGGCTTTGTATCTTTTGTTCATTGTTTATTTTTCCTTTTATTTGAATTTTATTAAAAAATAATAAATATGATACTCTATCAAACAAATACTATTTTAAATAATTAATATTAATGTAACTTATTGGAAAAAAATTTATATTTCAAGAAAAACCTTTGATTTATCCTTTTTTAATACACATTTAATTTGTATTATGGTTTAAAGGAGTTTTATTATGTACAATTTAGAAACTATTATGGATGAGCTTATCGAGAAATCACTTAGTACTTCAGCAAAAAGTTATCAAGAGAGAAGTCAGTTTAAAATTGCAAAAGAGTTGCATATTAACGCTTTAAAGCTTCAAAAGAAGTTATTAATAATAGATAAAAAACATTATAGCTCCCGTATTGTTACCACATTAAACGCTTTAGCCCTTATTTATAGAGAAGAGAATAACTCTATGTTGGCAATAAATTATTACAAACAATCCATTTTTCTAAGAAAAAAGCTTTTTGACTCTAGTTTGATAAAGAATAGATATGAATTGGCTAAACGGTATACAGATATAGCCAATTTATATAGAAGGGAGTATAAATATGAAGAGTCAGAATTTTTTTACAATAAAGCATTAGAGATATATAACATAATATCCTTAGAAGATTTTGATACGTTTAAAGTACAAATTTTAAATATCCATAATTATCTCTCTATTATTTGTAAAGAGCAAGATAAATTTCAAGAGACAAAAGATGCATATATGGGAATGTTGTCTATATATCAGCACTTATTAACAGATGAATCTGATGAGTATAAGCCTGAACTTGCAAGAACACTTTCTGATTTGGCTTCATTATATTTTAATAATAACAAAAAAAATAGAGCAGGAGAGGTTTATCTATTGTCTCTTGAAATTTTATTACATTTATATCAAAAAGAGCCTAACAACTATAAAGAGACTCTTGCTTTGACCTTGCATCGTTTAGCTCAAATATATACAATACAGCATGAATATACAGATGCATTGTCAGCCTATAGAGAATCACTTAACCATTATATTGAATTGGCAGAAGAGAAACCAACTAAATATGGTTCGTATGTTGCAACTATTTTTAAAGACTTAGCATCTTTCTATCGAAGCCAAAATAAAATAAAAATGGCTGAATATTTTCATTTAAAAGTGGTTGACCTCTATACGGAGTTAACTCATTACAATGAGTATAAATATGCTTTAAAATTAGTTTCAGCTATTATTGATGGTGTTGCCTACTATAGACAACATACTGTATCACTCTATCAAGCAGAGGCTATTATTAAAATACACAGAAAAAATATGCAGATAGATAAATTATTAGATAAAATTTATCATCTACGTTATGATAAAAATTCTGTTTATTAGAATCTATTTCTTTAATGCAGAACCCAACATCCCTTTGATAGCTCCTTGAATATCAGCAGGGTAAATAACAAATTTAGAGTTAGGAGATTGGGTCATCTTTTCTAAAGTATTGATGTATCTGTCTCCAAGTAAGAACATGGCAGGTAACTCTTTTCCATCGGTGGCTTGGGCAATCATCTGCATCGCTTTTGCCGAAGCATTGGCAAGTGCTACTTGTGCTTGAGCCTCTAATTTGGATGCCTCTAGTTTACCTTGTGCCTCTAAAATAGCTGCATTTTTATTTCCCTCGGCTGTGGTCTCTATGGCTCTTCTTTCACGCTCTGCTGCTGCTTGACGCTCCATTGAGTCTTGCATAGAACCACTGGGATTAATATCTTGAATCTCTACAGATTTTACAGTAACTCCCCAATCTGCTACATCGTCAATAATGCTATCTTTTAGTTTTGCTTTAATCATTTCACGGTTAGAAAGCGCCTCATCGAGCCCCATCATATCATCCGTCTCTAACTCAATCGTAATCACGCGATACCCCTCTTTGCGCTCTACCCGATTCGTAATCACCTTGATGCTTTCCTCCTTCTGCATCTCATCATGGATGCTTTTCACCAATGCCGTGGCATCTTCGGCAGAAAAAAGCACTCCTGGCACATGGTACACCGCCTTAATCCGCGCCGAGCCATCTCCCCGAATCCACACCTCTTCCTCCCCATCAATACAACTATTGAGCAATACCACCACCAGCGCCAATACAGAAAAAATCACATACTTCATTGAGGCTTACACTCTGCACCATCTCCTATACACCGCAATACGAAAACGGCTCTGGCAGGATTACGCGCCACAAATTGTAGCAGAGTTCCGAGGTGATCTGAAAAATAAAATAATTTGACAACCATCAAGGGAAAAGCTTCTCTGTCACCGTGGTTGCACGCTCTCTTATCTTAACTTCCTTGCTTGTTGGCTTTCTAGTCAGCATTTTACATGGTGGTTGTGATGACTCGGCATTTTCTATCTTATCTCATCAAAAAAACGCCACGGTCACTTGTTGTGCCCATGCGGTCAGCCCCTCTACCTGCTCTGATGACGTTACCAGTTTCCGTGCTGCGGAAAGTGGTCACCCACACGGTCACTGCTCTGAGTTTTGTCATTGTAGTTGCCACATCCCACTTCTTCCTTTGAGCGCGTCAGCACATGAGCTCACTCGCTCAAACCAATTATCCCAGCGTCTTGTTATTTGGGATGATTGTCTTCCTGAAGCTCCAAGCTATTTGTTTGATCATCCCCCGGTGATCTAGTTTCTGGCGATTGGCACCCCTGTGTCTTCCGTGCCGCCTTGTGCCCTTCACTTTGAGGCTAAAACGAGCTTGGGCACCGGAGTCACCCTTCACTTTTTCTGAGGAAAATAACGCCTACGCTTTCTTCATGAGACATGAAGTTTTCTCTCTCCTCCTCAGCACCCCCGTCTTTTTTGAAAAATTCAAAACATTGTTAGACAAAATCATTTCAACCCACTCACACCATTTTTACTTGATGAAAAAATCCATTTTACTCCTCCCTATCAGCGGTATGGCACTTGCGTTAAGCGCATGTCAATCGGACGCCAACCCACCCATCCCCATCGTGGATGTTCAAAACACACCCACACCATCGGCAACAGCTCCCTCCCCCGCTCCTCATGAGGGAAAAACGATCACCTACCCCCAAGCCATTGCCTTAGCTCTCGCCAGCAACCCGAAGCTCAAACCATTCAGCCACCAACTTCGCGCCGCAGATGGGAAGATCCTCCAGGCATCACTCAAACCCAACCCCACCTTGGATGCGCAGCTTGAGAACGTCCTCGGTTCAGGAACCTACCGTGGCTTTGACGCAGCCGAATCAACCGTCGCAATCAGCCAGCTCATTGAACGTGGCGGAAAACGCCGCGCTCGCCGCGAGGTGCAGGTGGCAGGGAAAGCGATCATCCTTTCCGATTACGCAATCGCCCGTCGGGAGGTCTTTAGCGAAGTCGCCCAAGCCTACGCTGAGGTTCTCGCCACACAAGAACGCGTCGCCATTTACACCCGACTACTCAAGCTTAACGAGTCCTTTGTTCCCGATATTGAAAAGCGCATCAAGGCAGGAAAAGTCACCACCGTTGAGCGCACACGCGCCCAAACCGCGATCACCTCTGCCAAACTTCTTAAAATCCAAGCAGAACGAGCATTCCGCGTTGCCCGCGTCAAGCTCGCCTCCACTTGGGGAAGCGTTTCACCAAAGTTCCAACAGGTCGCAGGAAAACTTGGGGACCTCCCCAGCCCACAGAGCCAAGCGTCTCTTCAGCAAAGACTCTTCTCCCACCCCGCCTATCTCAAGGAGAGTCAAAAAATGGCTCAATCCTACGCCGAGCTCAATCTCGCCAAAGCCAAAAGCGTGCAGGACATCACCGTGCAAGGGGGCATGCGCCACTACTGGGAAGGTCGCGATGAGGTCGCTTTTGTCGTGGGGCTCTCTATCCCCCTGCCTCTACACAACCGCAATCAAGGAAACATTGCAGCTCACAAGGAAACGATCAAAGCCGCAGCAAAAGAGCGTGATGCCACGTTGAACACGCTAAAAGCACGCCTCGCTGCCTCCTTTGAGATGCTCACATCGATCCGACATGAAATCGATGCCATTCAAAACGAGCTCCTTCCTGGCGCCCAAGAAGCTTACGATGGTGTGCTAGATGGATACAAAAAAGGACGCTTTGGATATCAAGGAGCGACGTAAAACCAAGCGCCCTAAAAAGTATAAAGTTATATTTCATAACGACAATTACACAACGATGGAGTTTGT
>QNZV01000119.1 GCA_003978395.1 Sulfurovum sp.
CCTAAAACTTCTGACGTATATTTTATAATCTCTTTAGCCAATACATCTTTTGAAGAAAAATAATTATAAAGATTCCCTACCGACATTTTTAACTTGTTTGCAATATCGGGAATGGTTGTTTTATGAAATCCATTTTGTGAAAAGAGTTCTAAAGATGTCTGTATGATGGATTCTCGTTTTAGTGCTTTTTTATCTGCTATTTTCAAAATGTGGTTTCCTTCGTGATTTAGTTATTTTAATTATTTTAGAAACTTCAAATCTCAGTTTCACAGTTTAAAAACCATGAAACAAGAAAAAGTACTAGGACTCTCTTTCACTAAAGGAATCTATCACATCTATTATGAAAATTTTTCAATAAAATAATTAAGAGTGATAATTTGGACTCTCTTTGGTAATCGTAACATCGTGAACATGCGACTCTGCAAGACCAGCAGAGGTAATCTCAACAAATTCAGCTTTTTCCCAAAATGTTTTAATATCTTTTGAGCCACAATAACCCATAGAAGCACGTAATCCACCAATCATTTGATGTACTACAGAAGCAATTTTACCACGGTATGGTACACGCCCCTCAATTCCTTCTGGAACAAGTTTGTCGGCTGCTGTTCCCTCTTGGAAATAACGGTCTGTACTCCCTTTGGTCATCGCTCCAATGCTTCCCATTCCACGGTACTCTTTAAACTGTCGTCCATTAAATAAAATCATCTCTCCAGGGGCTTCATATGTACCTGCAAGAGCAGAACCAAGCATGATAGAACTTGCACCTACAGCCAACGCTTTTGAAACATCTCCAGAGAAACGAATTCCACCATCGGCAATGACAGGAACACCCAGTGGGTTTGCCACTTGTGCAACCTCATCAATGGCTGAGAGTTGAGGAACACCTACTCCTGTTACAATTCTAGTGGTACAAATAGAACCTGGTCCAATTCCTACTTTTACAGCATCAGCACCTGCTTCAATCAAATCTTTAGCAGCAGCTCCAGACGCAATGTTTCCTGCAATTACATCCACATCAAACTGAGCTTTAATATCTTTTAATGTATCCATAATTCCTTGTGAATGTCCATGTGCAGAATCTAAAACTACCACATCTACACCAGCATCAACCAACGCTTTAACACGGTCAAGTTGCCCCACACCAATAGCTGCACCAACTCTTAGTCTTCCATGTTCATCTTTATTTGCATTTGGAAATTGCTCTTTTTTCTCAATGTCTTTAATAGTAACAAGACCTTGAAGTTTGTCTTCATCATCTACAATTGGAAGTTTTTCTATCTTATGCTCTTGAAGCACTTTAGCAGCCTCTTCAAGGGTAATTCCACGTTTTGCAGTTACCAAAGGTGCTTTGGTCATTACATCTGAAATCTTTTCTGACATATCTGTAATGAAACGCATATCACGGTTCGTAATAATTCCCAAAAGAACCATATTGTCATCAACAACAGGTACTCCTGAAATCTTATATTCCCCCATTAAATAGTCAGCATCACCCACTGTTTTTTCAGGTCCGATGTAGATAGGGTCAATAATAATTCCACTTTCAGACTTTTTAACTTTTTCAACTTGTCTTGCTTGGGTCTCAATATCCATATTTTTATGAATAATCCCAATTCCACCTAAGTGTGCCATTGCAATCGCGGCTTTGTACTCTGTTACCGTGTCCATTGCAGCAGATACAAGTGGTGTATTCAATGTTACACGCTTAGTAAGATTGGTTTTAATACATACTTCTTTCGGTAAAACGGTAGAGTGTTGAGGTACTAACAACAAATCTTCAAATGTAAATGCTTTTTTCTTAATGTTCATGTTTTAGGTTTTCCTTTACTTTATGTAATTTACAGCTTTTTCGAGACTTAATGCCCCGTCAAACACAGCTTGTTCATCAAATGCTTTTCCAATCAGTTGTAAACCTATTGGCATTCCTTCACTATTTTTTCCAACAGGTAACGAGATGGCAGGTAATCCTGCTAAATTAATAGCAATAGTGTACATATCACTTTTGTACATCTCTAATGGGTCATGAATGCTTCCGACTTTAGGAGCAACTGTTGGAGCAACAGGAGATAATATTAAATCTGCCTCTTCAAAAATTTTATTAAATTCATCTTTAATAAGGTGTCTTACTTTTTGAGCTTTTACATAGTACGCATCATAATATCCTGCTGAAAGAACAAAGTTCCCCAACATGATTCTTCGTTTTACCTCATCTCCAAATTGAGCTCTTGTGTTTCTAAAAGTCTCTTCCAAATTTGTACCTTCAACACGTTTACCATAACGAATACCGTCATAACGTGCTAAGTTGGTGGTTGCTTCTGCTGTTGCTACAATATAGTAAGTAGCAATATCATACTTGGTGTTTGCCATGTTTTTATGAACAATTGTATGCCCTGCTTCTTCTAATAGTTTTACCGTTTTTGCATAAGCTTCTTGAATCTCTTCACTCGCTTCTGCAATATAATTATCAATTACAGCAATCGTAAATTTTCTATCAGCATTTAAGTTCTTGCTCGTTGAACAAAGCTCTAAATTTGAAGAGGTAGAGTCTTTCTCATCATATGAAGCAATTGCATCGTATAAAATAGAAGCATCTTCCACATTTTGAGTAATAGGTCCAATCTGGTCAAGAGATGAAGCATACGCTCCCAAACCAAAACGACTTACACGTCCATAAGTGGGTTTCATTCCTACGCAACCACAATAGGCTGCAGGTTGACGAATAGACCCCCCTGTATCTGAACCCAACGCGGCAATGGCAATTCCACCAGCTACAGCAGCAGCTGAACCACCTGAACTTCCTCCTGGAACTCTATCTTCTCCATAAGGATTTTTTGTTACACCATAAAATGAACTTTCTGTAGTAGAACCCATTGCAAATTCATCCATATTTGCTCTACCAAATGCAGAAAAACCATTCCTTTTTAAATTTTCAATCACTGTTGCATTATAAGGGGCAACATACCCTTGAAGTATCTCTGAACCACTAGTTACAGACCAATCTTTTACTTGAATATTATCTTTGATGAGAATAGGAATTCCCTCTCCTGATGAAGCGAAATCAATATACGCATTTAAGCCACCCTCTTTTGCCTTACTTTCCATCTCAACTTTAAGAGAGTCTAGCTCTTCTTTGCTTTTTGTCAATGCTTCTTTTAATGTAATCACTTTGTTGTCCTAAATTATATATGGTTAATAAAAAATTGCGTGATTATAGCTAAAAGTTGTTTTTGGTATGTTTATTTTACAATGAGCCTATCTTAGAATTATTTTATAAAGATTATTAAAGATTATTAAATTTTAATGCTATACTTTTAATTAACATACTATTTAAAAGGAACTGTAATGAAAAAAATGTTATTTATCACAGGGATAGCACTATACAGCACAAGCTTAGTGGGAAATCAATTAGATGAGTTAGGAGACATTAAATTAATAGATGAATCAGCAAAATCATCTCTTTTTCAAAAGGGTAAAATTGTAGGTTGTACCGATTTTGGAAAAAAGAAAGAACTAAGTTGTTCAAAAAAGCCCGAAGAGGCTATTTTAAGTAAACTTCCAACAAGTAAACAACTTGATGAAAAAGATTTAGATAACGAAGAGGATTCAAATGAGATTAAAGAACAACTAAAAAGTATTTTAGCCGAACTTTCAGCACTAAAAGAGAAACAAAAAGCAAACAAAAACACTATTATAGAACTACGTTCATTGGTAAAAGTTCTCTCTAATAAAAAACCTATTGAGGCAAAAGAAAAACTTAGAATTGTTAAAAAGACTATTAAAAAAATTCAACCTAAAAAATCTAAAGTCCATAAAAAAACACGTATTAGAAAACCAATCAAAGAGGTAGAAGTTTTTGAAGATTATGTTGTCATTGAAGTACAAAATAATGAATCCCTATCAACTTATGCACAAGTATACTATCATGACAATACCAAGTACTACAAAATCTATAGAGCCAACAAAGGTAAAATTAATAAAAATTTACAAATTATTATAGGAGATAGACTGATTATTCCAGAAGCTCATTCATACAAAGAGTCATTCTAGCATAAAAATCTATTTTGAAAATAGATTATAGGTTAATACGATATAATCCCAAAAAATATCTATACAAGGTTAGCCTATTATGCATATCTACGACAGTGTCAAAAAAACAAAACTCAAATTTGAATCTATTACTCCAAGAAAAGCCTCTATCTATATTTGTGGTCCTACGGTCTATGATAATGCACACTTAGGACATGCTCGTTCTAGCCTTAGTTTTGACCTTTTAGTTAGAACACTAAAAGCTCTTCGTTATGATGTGATTATGGGGAAAAATTTTACCGATATTGATGATAAGATTATTAAAAAAGTTCAAGAGAGTGGAAAGAGTTTAGCAGAGATAACAACTTATTACATTACCCGTTATCAAGAAGATATGAGAGCGTTGGGTGTCATAGATGCAGATATTGAGCCAAAAGCTACCCAATCGCTTGAAGCGATGGAGTCTATGATTCAAAGCTTAATAGACAAAGACATTGCCTACATAGTAGAATCAGGAGATGTCTATTTTGATGTCTCTAAAGATAAAAAGTATGGTGCTATTTCTAAAATGGTAGGCGATGACCAAGAGAATCAAAGCCGTGTAGAACATACCTCTTTAAAACGAAACCCAAAAGATTTTGCACTATGGAAAGCATGTAATGGAGAGGATGACATCTGTTTTGAAACAGCCTTTTCCAAGGGTCGTCCAGGATGGCACATAGAGTGTTCGGCGATGATAGAGGAACATTTTGCAAAAACACACGGTAACGAGGAATACAGCATTGATATTCATGGAGGAGGAGCAGATTTACTCTTTCCTCATCATGAAAATGAAGCATCACAAAGCCGTTGTGCCACAGGTCACGAATTGGCAAAATATTGGATGCATAATGGTTTTGTAAATATCAATGGCGAAAAGATGTCAAAGAGTTTAGGAAACAGCTTTTTTGTAAAAGATGCACTTAAAGTTTACGATGGAGAGATTTTACGAAACTACTTAATTTCAGTACATTATAGAAATGATTTTAATTTTAATGAAGAGGATTTGCTCAACTCTAAAAAACGATTAGATAAACTATATCGACTTAAAAAAAGAGTGACTCCCACCAAAGCATCTAAACCCAATAAAACCTTTTATAAAGCAATTCTATCGGCAATGAGTGATGATTTAAACATCTCTGTAGCCTTGGCAACCATTGATGAGATGATTAGCTCTACAAATGATAAGCTTAATGAAAACCCAAAAAACAAGGGGCTAAAAAAAGAGACCCTAGCCAATATAGAATTTTTAGATGAACTTTTAGGTTTTGGAGGCAAAGAGCCTTTCTCTTATTTTCAAATTGGAATTGATAAAGAGACAAAAATTAAAATAGAATTCTTAATTCAACAGAGAGATGAAGCTAAAAAGGCAAAAGATTATGAAAAATCTGATGCCATTCGTGAAGAGATTTCAGCCATGGGAATCTCTCTGATGGATACAGCAGAGGGGACGCTTTGGGAAAAGCTCTAAGAGCTAAAATCCAACAGCATCAATACGACCTTTATGACATGTTCTATTAGGTCGTTCTCCTGTTTTAAATAACTCAGAGAGCGTATTCCCTTTATTTCCTAAATGTAACCATAACTCGGTAACAAGCCCTCGTTGACAATTCATGGTTACATGCTTTCCTGCTCCTGCACCAAACTCTTTATCAAATACTTTACGAACATCTTCTAAACGTATGGTTTTTCCTATATTTTGTTTAAAAAACTGCCCTACTTTTGACGAATTTACTTGAGTCAATAGATTCATTGCATCAGCATAATAATCACTAGCATTTGTGCCATAACATGTTCCATGTTTAATCCACTCATGCTTATGTAAATTAGAACCATATCCTGGCATAAGTTTTGCCAAATTGGTTCGTACCTCTGGTGTTAACTCTAATTTATTCAGTCGATGCCACTGTTTGTTTTTGTCCATACCTACTTGTTTTTTATCTACATTACAGTACTGATTGTTTCTAGGTTGAGGCCAAAGTCCATGAAGAACAAATTCAAAAGCTCCAAAATCTTTAGAACTCATATTTTTACACTCTTTTTTATACTGATGTGTCTGACAAAAAGCATTTTGCCAACTAATAGCCAATAAGTTCTGTTTAGAAGTTGACTTATGTATCTGATTCTCAGTTCCTTTATCTTTCATAGATTTTAAAAGGGAAGAGAGACTAAAAGTTTTTTTCTCTTCTTCTTTTTTCGGTTCTGTTTTACTCTCTTGGGTTTTAATATCTGAAAAACACCCTTCATCTACCCAACGCTGTGCAACTCTTTCTCCCTCTACCAAAATAAGAATTTGCCCCTTATTCTCTTGTAAAATTCGATACTCTTGACCAACTTTCAATGAAATATCATTACTGTTTGAGGTATGTTTCATATTATTAAATGCTTCACAACTCTTAGTTGCTTTTTCATATTTTACTGGTTTTTTTGCCATTAAACTAAGTGGCAGTACTACCACAAGTACTGAAATTATTAATTTATTCATGCTTGACCTTTAATTTTTTGAAATTATAACAGAAATAAACCTCTAAAAATTCAATTCTTTAAAATAATATCAGTTGGCTAATATCTTATCAAGTTCAACAATCCAATTATTAGGAAAAGGTTTAGATAGGATATAGTCTGGATTTAATTTTTTTAGCTCTTTTCGAACCATATGTTCATCCTCTCCAAGAATACTATCTAGCCATGCTGAAACAACAACAACTTTAATATTGGGATTAAGTTTTCTAAGCTCTTTTATTAGTTCACTTCCACGAAGATCAGGCATTTCATAATCTGTTATGACCATATCTATAGCCTCTGGGTCTTGCTTGAAAACCTCTAAGAGTGTTAACGAATTTTCAAAATCTTTAATCTCACATTTATGGGTAGAAAAAGCTTCTATGCTCTTCTTTGTTGTATAGGCTGCTAATGGATAATCATCTACTGTTAATATTTTTTTTACACTCATCTCTACTCTCTTTAATATAACTTTTCAAATAATGGCAGTTTACAAGAAGTCTAATTATATAATAAAATTATAATATAATATTTAAATTTAATAAAAATTTAATATTTAAATAAAATAATGCTATACTATTCTAATCTAATCAAAAAAGAAGTATAGTAATGCATAGACTCCTAAAACGACAAGTAAAAAAAATATTTGGTAAAGAATTTGACATAAATCAATTAGATGCCAATACATTAAAACTGCTTGAAGAGGTAACAGAAACATATACGAACTTTGATGAAGAGAAAACTTTTTTAAACTACACAGTAAAGAAAAATAAACAAGAGTTAAAAGAGCTTTATAATAGTATGTTAGCCAGTTCACGTCTTGCTGGTATTGGGGAGATGATGGAAAATATTACCCATCAATGGAAACAACCATTGAGTATTATTTTAAACATTGTCTCCATTTTAAAACTAGATATGAAGGATAATAAAGAGTTACAAATTATTGAAGAACAGACACGTTATCTTGATGATACAATTAGAGACTTTAAAGATTTTTCCTCTCATTCAGCAAATGAAAAAAGCTCTTTTATCCTAGAAAAATCTGTTGAAAAAACCATAAAACTTTTTAATTTTCAAGCCATAGCCAATATTATCATTATAAATACCAACTTAGAGAAAAATCTAACCATTCAAGGGAATATAGGAAAATTTAATCAAGTTTTATTGGTTCTTTTCTCCAACGCACGAGATGCTTTTTTGAGTAGAAGTGTAATGAACAGAGTCATCACAATAGAGTCTAAAACAGTAGATGACAAAATTGTAATAGAGATACGTGATAATGCTGGAGGAATACCAAAAGAGATTATAGGTAAAATTTTTGAACCATATTTTACTACCAAATTTAAAGATAAAGGTACTGGTGTAGGACTGAGTATGACCTATAGTATCATTACAAAAATGGGTGGAAAAATAGAAGTTTCAAACTATAAAGATGGAGCATTATTTAAGATAATACTACCAAAAATAAAGGATAAAAATGAATGATATTTTATTAGAGCAAGGAGAGAATACTCCAAAGGTTATTATGAATCAAGCTAAAGGGTTCATAGAGTTTAAAGGAAAATCTTATCCTGAAAATACTTTTGCCTTTTATCGACCTATTACAGAATGGTTAAAGTATTATTTTAACAACTATTCAGATAAGCATAAAGTAACAACTGTAAATTTTAAATTTTTATATTTCAATTCAGCTACAACTCAAATTATATTTGAAATTTTAGATATTTTACAAGACTCTAAAGTAAAAAACATGAAAATCTATTGGTTTTATGATAAAGACAATAGAAATGGATTAGAAGATTATGAAGATTATTCAGAAGAGTTTCCAGAGTTACATATAGAATCAAAAGCTTATTAAAATGGACAATAAAGTAACTTTATGTTTGGCTATTGATGGTAATAGTATTTATAAATTTTCTGGAAAAATGAACGAAAAAAACATGATAAATTCTGCGAATACTATAGAGAAATTATTAATATCACAATCTGCTCCAAAAGATAAAGTTCAAAATGTATTTGAACTTTTTATTGAAACCATACAAAATATATTAAATTATGCTTCTAATAGTATTGAACTAAGTAAAAATAAAAGAGAAGTAACATGTGACTGTAGCTTATCATTTTTTACGAAAGACAATACCTATATATTAGAGAGTTGCAACTTGATTCATAAAGAGAATAAAGCATTAATAAAAGATAGAATTGATTCAATAGCTGGATTAGATAAACAGAGTTTACGAAAACTACTTCGAAAAAATAGTCGTTCTAAAAAGAAAAAGCATAATTATGGTGCAGGTCTTGGTTATATTATCATGAGCTTAAAAAGTAAACTACCTATAGAGATAGAGTTTACTGAATATAATAATACTATGTTTAAATACAGACAAAAACTAGTTATTTAGTAGAGAAAAAAATGAACTATAAAATTATAATATTATTAATATCCTCTCTTTTTACTGTAAAAGTTTTTGCAATTGGTAATATATCAATTCATGGATATGGAACAGTTGGTCTTGCTTATCAAGGCGATGATAAAACCCTTTATAGAAATAGTATAAATACAAAAGAGGGTTCAAGTGCTAACTTTTCCCTTGCAAACTATAGCTCTTTTGGTCTACAATTGGATGTACAAGCAAGTAAAAAAATATCATTGGTAGCACAAGGAGTAGCAAGTAAAAAAAATAATAATGGTAAAACTTTAGAATTAAGTTGGTTAAATGCCAAATATCAACTAAATGATGATTTTTTTTTAAGAGTAGGGAAAATGAGATTAGCCGCATTTATGTATTCAGATATTTTAGATGTTTCATACTCTTATGATTGGATGAGACTGCCAGATATGTATAGTATTGTTCCTATCAATAATTACATAGGTGTTGAATTTAACCATAATATAGAGCTTGGTAATTTCACTTTTATGTCAACCTATCTATATGGTCAATCTAAAAGTGTTTTCTATGATAATTTACCTGATGGAAAAATACTCAAAGGAGATATCGATACAGATAAAATATATGGAGCATCATTAAAAGTATTATATGATAATTTAGCCCTTAGATTTGCCTATTGTGACCTTAAGCTAACCCTTCATAGTAAAAGTTTAGATACTAATCTCAATCAATTAAATTCACTAAATATTCCTCTTGTAACTCAGGCGATTGATGAATATTCCATGGAGAATACTTCCATGAGCTATCTTGAAATTGGAGCCAGATATGATTTTGAAAAAGCTTATCTACTAGGTGAATATATCGAACTAAATAGTCACTCTTTCACATCAAATAATAGTTCTTGGTATCTAGGTACAGGATATAATTTTGAAAGTTGGTCCCCTTTTATGCTATACTCCCAAACAAAAAGTGTTAATCAATACAAAGATATTAAAACTGATAAAAATATGAATCCTGCACTCTTAGGAGCAATTAATGCTTCTAATGAAGCATTAAAATCTATATCAGAAAGTATTGGAAATGTTAATTTAGAGACTTTTTCTTTGGGACTACGTTATAATTTATCAGAAAACTCTATTATTAAACTTCAGTATGACAAACAAGTAGAAGAAAAAGGGAGTAAAGTAAATTTTCACTTTTCAGAAAATAAAAAAGTGAATTTAGATATATTTTCTGGTGCGGTAAGCTTTGTATTTTAAAAGGAATAATATGAAAATTTTTATAATATTAATAATATTTCTTATTAGTTTCCTTAATGCTGATGTTAAAATAATAGCCTCTCCTTTATGTAAAGTAGAAGCTTTATCTAGGCATGAAATAAAAAATATTTTTATGGTAAAAAAAAGGTCAATAGCTAATGAATCAGTTATTATTTTAGATAGTCTCAACAGAGAAACTTACATTATATTTATTAAAAAATTCCTAAATAAATCATCACGAAAGATGAAAGTATATTGGACAAGGATGCTTTTTACAGGTAAAAAAATACCACCTAAAAAATTATCTATTAAAGAGCTTAATAGTTTAGATACGAATAGCAGTTGTTATCTCTCTTATGTTGAGGAAAAAAAGAAACCAAACAAGTGGAGTTTTATACATATAAAATGAAAGAAAAATTAATCTTTTTTTATCAAAAGTTATCGCTGATTCAAAAATTATCCATACCTTTAATTATTTCACTTCTTTTTGGTGCATTACTAACAGTAATGATTGTAAAACAAGTTAGTATCATTGATAATAATACTATTTTATTAAAAGATAATCTTATCCCTCTATTGGAGAAATCAACTAATAATAGAGCTTTATTGAAAAAAATTTCAGAAAATTTAACTTTTGCTATTTTAGCTGATGAAAAAGATATGATTTCTGAAATTACAGATAATAATACAATTGAAAAGAACTTAAAAGAGATGATTTCAAATCAAAAAATAGCATCTTCATATGCACAAATCTCATTGAAGTCATTTTCAAATTATTTTAAGATAGCAACAGAGGTAGCACTAAATCTTATTGAAGATGCTAGTGAAGAGGATAGTACCTGTAATATGAACAAATTATTGATTAAGTACAATCAAGTAAAAAAAGACTTCTTAGCACTAAATAATGAAATAGATTATGCCATTTCAAAAAAAACATCATTGATAGAAAAAACATCACAAGAAGCAATCTATCTTACTATTCTCTATGTTTCAATATTTTCACTCGTTCTATTTTTTATCTCTACCCTTATCTATAAAGACTTTAATAGACGTATTAATCTATTGAGCCAAAGCCTTGATAGCTTAGGCGTACAAAAGAAGTTAATGACAAATAACGATAACCTCTCTCTACTGACCAATCATATAAACCAAACGATTACAGATTATGCTATCATCGAGTCTCAACGTAAAGAACTCTCGAAAGTAAATAGAGACATCAAAGAATCCATAGAGTATGCCTCCTTTATACAAGAGGCTATTCTTCCTTCACTTACTCCATTAAAAAATTATACTCAAGACTATTTTATTTATTGGAAGCCACGAGATATAGTTGGAGGTGACATCTATTTTGTATCGGAGTTAAAGAGTCAAAATGAAATCATAATCATGGTCATTGATGGAGTAGGTCATGGAGTATCAGGAGCATTTTTAACCATTTTGGTCAAAGCCATTGAGACACAAATTATTGCAGAAATTAATAGTGGAAAATTAGAACCAAGTCCTTCTAAAATACTACAATATTTTAATAAATCTATAAAAACCATGCTCAAACAAGATAAAAGTTCTAAGTCCAATACAGGTTTTGATGGAGGCGTTTTATATTATAATAAAGAGACAAATATCTGTAAATATGCAGGTGCGAAAACAGACTTATATCTCATACAAAATAATCAATTAGAGATTATAAAAGGTAATAGAAAAAATGTTGGTTTTGTACGTACAAAAATAGACCAAAAATACAAAGAACATAAAATCTACATAGAAAAAGGAACCAAACTTTATATATCCACAGATGGAATAACAGATCAAGAAGGTTTAAATAATAGTATCTATGGAAAAGATAAGTTTAAAGATTTACTTCTAAAAATTCATAAACAACCCTTCATCAAACAAAAAGAGCAAATCAAAGAGAGTTTCTGTACATTTAAAGATAACTATAAACAGAGTGATGACATTACTGTACTTGGAATTATATTTTAATTAAATTTAAACCATTAGTAAAAGTATAAAAACATGCTATAATATTCTAATATTTTTACATCAAACAACTATTTAAGGTCAAAAACTTATGTCAAAACACCCTACCCTCCTACAACAATTTCGCTCTTTTTGTTTTCAAAACAATGCCACTAATTTAGAAGATGCCATAGAGTATTTCACTGTTTTTGGGGGCATGGGTTGGCGTGTGGATATGAGTAAACCCTTAGATGAACTCATTGAAGAGAAAGTCCTAAAAAACTATCAATATATTCATGGCGATACAACCAAGATTACACGAAGCAACCCTACGCATCATAAAATTTTAACAGCTCTTGCTTTGGGCGATAGAAGAGAGTTTTCTGCTATCAAAAAGGCAAAAGTGGATAAAAGTGAAGGAGAAAACTCTATTGATTTTTTAATTGACAATAATCTTTTGAGTTTAGACAAATCGGTGGAGCTTCCTATGAAAGATGGGGATAAAGTATCAAACAAACTTCTTTTTGTTCAGCCATTTATGCGTTTTTGGTTTGCTACTATCTCTCCTAATTACAAAGGAATTAAAGCAGGAGAGTTTGATGAGTTTAAAGCAAAGTGGAATCATACCAAGCAAGGTTTTTCAGATTTAATCTATACCCAATTAGTTATGGAACTCATACAAAAAAGCTATCAAGAAGACCCTATTGTCAAAATAGGTTCATATTGGGACACATTGGTAAATATTGATATTTTAGCTAAAACAAAATCAGGAAAAATGATTGCAGGGACGTGTAAACATACAAAGAAAAAAGCCAATAAATCTGAACTCACTAAATTAAAAGAAGATGCATCAAAAGCTGAACTAAAGATAGAAAGTTTTGTCATTTACTCTAAAAATAAGTTTTCACAAGAACTCAAAAAAGAGAAAGGAGCGAATGTTCAGCTTTTTTCTCTAAAGAGTATTGGTAATTTACTGGACGATTTAAGCAAAGATGATTTGTTGGTTCAGAAAAATAAAAAGTATTAACAACGATTTAATATTTAGGGTTTTGGTAAAAAACTTAGCTATACTTTCAAAAAACAAGAGTTCAAAATGAAAAAATTACTACTGCTATTAACCTTTGTTACCCCCCTGCTCTTTGCTCAAGATACTTATGAGAATTATGAACCTCAAAACTTTTTCTCGGCTAATGATGTGAATGCTTTTTTTAGCTCTGAAAAAGGAGAGCTTCTTAAAAAGATTTTAGTTGATGGTCATGAGTATTACATGGAACAAGATGGAGATTTACTAGATGAAGACACAGCTACGATTGATGATGAAGTTTTTTCTGCAAAAAGAGATGCCTTCTCATTTGGGAAATCAAAACGTCTTCTTGCTACAAAAGTCTATCCTAGCCATCAAAAAGCCTTCTATTCAAATTGTGATTATGAAGTAAAAGAGAAAAAGCTCATACCACTTCCTGACACGTGTGGATTTAAATATAGAAAAAATAAAAACCGTTCAGAACGTATAGAGTGGGAGCATATTGTTCCTGCTTGGCACTTTGGATATCAGTTGCACTGTTGGCAAAATGGTGGGCGTATGACGTGTCGCCAGACCAATAAAAAGTTTAAACAGATGGAAGCTGACATGCATAATCTTGTTCCTGCTATTGGAGAGATTAACGGAGACAGAAGTAACTTTAAATATGGGATGATAACTGGAGAGAAGAGAGTTTACGGAAAAGTAGATATGGAAATTTCTTTTGCTGATAAACGAGCTGAACCTTCAAAAAGAGTCTATGGAGAGATTGCACGAACCTATTTCTATATGCGTGACCGTTATGGATTGCGTATCTCTCAACAGCAAGAAAAACTCTTTATTGCATGGAATAATTTAGACCCCGTTACAAGATGGGAGAAGAAGAGAAATAAACTCATTGCCGAAATTCAAGGAGATGATAACCCTTATGTATCTCATTACAAAAAGATAGAACAGTTAGGAAAAATTCCTGATGAAGCTGAAGAGAGTACCTCTGCTAATAAAAGCAATGAGTTTACACAGACAAAAGAGGAGATTGAAAATAAATATAGTGCATATTTAAAAGTAATCCCCTCTCCATTTAGAGAGATACTTTTAGTGTTAATAACCTTGGTAATAGTCTATTTTAAAAAGAGAAAGAGTTAAAGGCTATTTCCCCTTTAAAGCTTTTCTTTTTGCTTTTGTCTCTGCTCTGAGTATATCCCTTGATGCTTTAAAAGTCACTCGACAAGCTTTCATATCTTTTCCTGTTTTAGATGAGCTTAAACATGATTTATAAGTAGTTAATAGGTCAATCTTTTTAGTTAAGTGATTTAGTGCTATCTCTTGTCTTTCTGCAAATTTATCTGCATTTGCAGAGAGTAGAGAGGTAGCTAATAGTAATGTAACTGTTGTAAGTTTAATATATTTCATAAAATATTCCTTTTAATTTAGATACGATATTTTATTTATATTTTGTGGATTAATTGAGAATGAGGAGAGAAAAGATGGTATTTGAATCTATTACAGATATAGAGAATTTGAGTATAGAAGAGCGTTTGAAAAATATAGGAGATAGCTATAAAAAACCTATAAAAAAATCTTTTTATCATTCAAATATGATGCTAAACCCATTAAAGTTAAAACATCTAAATAGGATAGATAATCTACCTGCTGATATGATTACTCTAAATTTAGAAGATGCCATTGCTCCTAGCCGTAAAAAAGAGGCTCTCTATAATATTGCTCTGTTTTTGTCTCATCTAAAAACATCTAACTCATTTATTATTGTACGCACGAACCCCTTGGATGAAGGTGGTCGTGAAGAGATAGAGTTTTTAAATAAGTTTGCATTTGATGCTGTTCGAGTAGCTAAAGTAAAAACAAAAGAAGAGATTTTAGAGATAGATAAACTACTTGGTAGTGAGAAAGAGATTCATATCTCGTTAGAGACAAAAGAGGCATTTCACGCTTTGGCAACTTTTGGGGGTATTGCACGATTTACTACTGCCAATATTGGGATTTTAGACTTGTTGACCTCTTTAGGGCTTCCTCAATCACTTGTAAAACGAGATAATCCTACTATTCACTATATTCTTAGTAAATTTTTGGTTGATGCACGAATAGCAGGGTTAAATCCTATCTCTTTTATGTTTCAAGAGTATAACGACACCGAGGGTTTTAGAAAATGGTGTGAAGTGGAAAAAAAGATGGGATTTACTACCAAAGCCTGTATGGGACCTATGCAAGTAGAAATTGCTAATGAGGTTTTTTCGGTAGACAATGAAGCAGTTCTTCGAGCTAAACATATTAAAAGAGTATTTGAAGCTTCTGCCAAAAATCATGAAAATGGATTTATGGATGAAAAGTATGGTTTTATTGATGAGCCAATTTACAGAGATGCCCTATTGGTTTTAGAAAACTTTTAGGTTAGGAATACCAATTAATAGCTCACTAATCAAACTTTAGATAAAATGATAGCAATTTTAATACTAGGTTATAACTATAATGCTAAAGATGATATTTGGTTCTAAAAATGACAGAATTGTTAAAGGTTATTTAAAAAGAGCAACAAAAATTAATAAACTAGAAGACCACTATGAGAAACTCTCGGATGAAGAGCTAAAAACAGCGTTCAATAAATTAAAAACAGCTGTTAGAAATGAAGAGAAAACATTGGATGAAGCACTAGACGATTCATTCGCAATCACAAGAGAGGCATCGAAACGTGTTCTGAAAATGCGTCATTTTGATGTACAGCTTGTGGGTGGAATGGTACTTCATGAAAACTCTATTGCTGAGATGAAAACAGGAGAGGGAAAAACACTCGTTGCTACCTTGGCTGTTGTCTTGAATGCAATGCTTGGAAAAGGTGTTCATATTGTTACTGTCAATGATTATCTTGCAAAAAGAGATTCAGAAGAGATGGGTGTTTTATATAACTTTTTGGGTTATAGCGTAGGTTGTCTGACCGATGAGATTTATGATGAAGCAACAAAAAAAGCTCAATACGATTGTGATATTACATACGGAACAAACAATGAATATGGGTTTGATTATCTTCGTGACAATATGAAAACACGTGCCGAAGAGAAAGTTCAACGTGACCATTTTTATGCGATT
>QNZV01000071.1 GCA_003978395.1 Sulfurovum sp.
AGGGTAATCATCCAACCCCAAATAATTCCAGGAAGTGCAACATCAAGTGTTACAACAGCCTTAGTTGCTTCTATAACAGAATGTTCCATTACTCTTCTCCTTTTTCATTTGGCATATCTACAAAACTTTTATTATCAAGATGTTCATGACCAAAAATAGGTCCAGTAAATCTATCTAAAATTGAGTGGTTTGGGTCACCTACATGTTTAAGATGTGTAATATTATTAAATAGTCCATAACCTTCAATTCTCTCATGAGCTAGAGGATTAAGAGTCTGATTACCACCACCTACATAGTAGTGTTTTGGATTAGTATGTTTTTCAGGTTTTCGTACTTGTACTCCACCTTGATGTTCCATAATATATCTTGATATATGAGAAGAACTATCTTCTACATCACCAAATATATTTGCTTGAACAGGACAAGCAACAACACATGCAGGCATCATACCACTCTCTACTCTATGCGCACAATATGTACACTTGTCAGCAGTATTACTCTCAGGGTCCATATAGATAGCTCCATAAGGACATGCCATCATACAACCTGCACAACCAATACATCTTGAACTGTCAATATTTACAATACCATTATCTAAATAATGCAGTGCAGATACTGGACAAATTCTTTCACATGGTGCATTTTCACAGTGATTACATCTTAGTGGTGTAAACGAACGCGATGTATCAGGGAATGTTCCTATATCGATATATTTTACACGTAAACGCCAAGAACTTAATGGCACTTCATTTTCAACTTTACAGGCAATCTCACACCCTTTGCAACCCATGCAAAGGTTAAGATCGACCAAAAAACCTAATTTCATGTTTCCTCCTCAATTTTTTGATAACAGTTATTATTATATTTCAAGTGGGTAGATAATATCATTTTTTATAAAAAGTTTTCATTATTTATTGAGGAATTGTTTGTTAATTTGAATGAGTGCTACTTTTTACTAACTACTCTTTTTCTTTATATTAAAAATATTGATTTAGTTTATAAACGGAATAGATAAAAATAGATAAAATTATTTTTTTAAAAAAAGTCCATTAACCATCTATAAACTAAAATTTAGCTAAAATCGCGACAATTATAAAATTTAGGAATGATTTATTATGAGTTTAGATATAACTACTTTAGTTAAAAAATATAATACCCCACTTTATGTGTATGATTTTAATACAATTACAAACCGATACGAAGAACTAAAAGATGCTTTTGGTGGAAAGAAATCATTGGTAGCCTATGCTGTGAAATCCAACTCTAACTTGGCTGTTATTCGTCATTTAGCCAATTTGGGGGCAGGTGCTGATTGTGTGAGTATTGGCGAAGTTAACCGTGCTTTAAAAGCAGGAGTTAAAAAATACCGTATTATCTTTTCAGGTGTTGGTAAAAGAGATTCTGAAATTCGTGAAGCTTTAGAAAAAGAGATTCTGCTTATCAATTTAGAGAGTGAAGCAGAGATGAAGCGTGTTGAGATGATAGCCAAAGAGCTTAATGTCGAAGCTAGAATCTCTATTAGAGTTAATCCAAATGTTGACCCTAAAACACACCCTTATATCTCAACTGGACTGCATGAAAACAAATTTGGTGTTAGCATAGACTCTGCAAAACGCATGTATATTTATGCTAAAAAATCAGATAATCTAAATCCTGTAGGTATTCACTTTCATATTGGTTCACAGCTTACAGAACTGGCTCCGATTACAGAGGCATGTGGAATTGTAGCCGACTTGGTACGCTCTTTGGATGCTATTGGTATCGAGATTAAATTTTTTGATGTTGGTGGAGGAATTGGTGTGGTTTATGATAATGAAACAACCATTCCACCAGCCGATTATGCAAAAGCGATTTTATCACAAATAAAAGGTTTAGATATGACCATTTTGAGTGAGCCTGGGCGATACATGATGGCAAATTCTGGAATATTCTTGACTTCTGTTCTGTATGAAAAAGTTAATGGAGATAAGCGTTTTGTTATTGTTGATGGAGCGATGAATGATTTATTACGTCCAAGCCTTTATAATGCTTATCATAAAATAGAAGCCATTCAAAAAGAGGGAGAAGAGACTTCTCTAGCCGATGTGGTAGGTCCTGTTTGTGAAAGTGGAGATTTTTTGGGTAAAGATGTAGCCTTACCAGTGATGAATCATCATGATATTTTAGTGGTTCACTCAGCAGGTGCGTATGGATTTACAATGTCAAGCAACTACAATACACGTGGGCGTTCTGCCGAAGTGGCTATTTTAGATGGAAAAGATTACCTTATTCGAGAGCGTGAAACATTTGAAGACCAGATACGATTAGAAGAGAGTTGCGATAGCAGTTGGCAAATTAAATAAAAAAGGAAAAAAGATGACATTAGATGAGTTACGCGTTCAAATAGATAGTATTGATGACCAACTTTTAAAGTTATATAACAAACGGATGGAGTATGTACATAGGGTTGGAGAGCTAAAAAATACAACGGGTGCACCCATCTATCGTCCTGAACGTGAACAGGCAATTTTAAATCGTTTAAAAAAACAGAATGATGGTAAATTAACCGATGAAGCGATTGATGCTCTATTTTTAGAGATGTTTGCTGTGGCTAGAAATTTGGAACGTCCAGAAGCTATCGCCTATCTTGGTCCCGAAGCCTCATTTACGCATCAAGCAGCCGAAAGTAAATTTGGAGCTATGAGTTCTTATTTACCAATGGGTTCAATTAAAGCTGTTTTTAGGGAAGTTAACCGAGGAACTGCTAAATTTGGGGTTATTCCTATTGAAAACTCTTCTAATGGTATTGTTAGTGATACTATTAACTGTCTAAAAGAGTATAATTTAAAAATTATTGCTGAAGTATTTATAGATATTCATCACACCTTAGCCACCCGTTGTAATAACATTAAAGAGATAAAAAAAATCTACTCAAAAGATATTGCGTTTGACCAATGTAGAATATTTTTACAAGATTGTGGTCTTGATGAGGTGGAACTTATCCCCATAGAATCAACAGCAAAAGCTGCAAAAATGGCAATGAAAGAGAAAGATTCTGCTGCTATTTGTGCTAATGTCGCAGCAAAAATGTATGGACTTCCTGTTCTCTTTAAAAATATAGAGGATTGTTCAGACAATAAAACACGCTTCTTTATTATAAGTAACTTTGAAAATCTACAATCAGAAGAGGATAAAACCTCAATGTTGGTCTATTTAGACAATACTCCTGGTGCATTAGTAGCATTTTTGAACGATTTTGAACGATGTGAAATAAACTTAACTAAAATAAAGTCACATATTGTAGAAGGGAAGTCTATCTTCTTTATAGAATTTAATGGACATCAAAAAGACCTTCATATTATGGATATAATGGCTAGACACGCAAAACTGATTAAAGTACTTGGCTCTTACGTTAAAGAGAATGATGATATATAAAAGAGAGAAATAATGAAATTTAATGAAGCACTAAAAACTATAAAAACTTATGAAGCAGGAAAACCAATAGAACTTGTAGTTAGAGAGTTTGGAATAGAGCCTAAAGATGTGGTAAAACTGGCATCAAATGAAAACCCTAAAGGGTGTAGCCCAAAAGTAGCAAAAGCGATTGCAGACAACGCACACAAAGCTTTTTTATATCCTGATGATTCAATGTTTGAACTAAAAGAGGCACTCTCCAAAAAGTTTGAAGTGCAAGATGATAATATTATTATAGGCGCAGGTTCTGACCAAGTTTTAGAGTTTATTTCACGTGCAGTTTTAACCTCTGATGACTCTGTACTTATGAGTCAAGTGACCTTTGCAATGTATGAGATTTACGCAAAGCAGATGGGAGCTAATATTGTTAGAACAGCCTCTTATCAACATATAGTAGAGGAGTTTATAGAGGCTTATAATGAGCATAAACCTAAAATTATATATCTCTGTACACCCAATAATCCTACAGGTGATGCCACTTCAAAAGAAGATGTTTTAAAAATTATTAATGCAGTTTCAAAAGAGACTTTAATCGTTGTAGATGGTGCTTATATGGAGTATGCTGCAGCGAAAGATAAACAGTATAGTATTACCCCCAATGATATAATAGATTTTTCAAATGTTATCTATCTTGGAACATTCTCTAAAGCCTATGGATTGGGTGGAATGCGTGTTGGTTATGGTATTGCAAACAACATACTCATTCATGAACTCTACAAGATGCGTCCTCCTTTTAATATTAGTACCCTTTCTCTTGTAGCAGGAATAGAAGCGTGTAAACATGAAGAGTTTGTAGAAGAGTCGATTGCCTTGCATACCGAGCAGATAAAACGTTATGAAGAGTTTGCAAAAGAACAAGGGTTCTCATATATAGATAGCTATACCAATTTTATAACCTATCTTTTTGATGATAAGATAGATTCAACAAAGATTGCAGATGAACTGCTACAACAAGGTGTAATCATTCGTAACTTAGCCTCTTATGGTATGAATGCTGTACGTATTACCATTGGAACTAAAGAACAAAATGATAGACTCTTTTCAGTCTTAAGGAAGGTATTATCATGAATAAATTTGGAGATTTAAAGACAAAAGATATTGCAGAATTAGAAGATATAGCACGAAAAGTACGCCAAAAGATTTTAGATACTGTTAGTAAAAATGGGGGACATCTTAGTTCTACATTGGGGGCTACAGATATTATTATAGCTATGCATGCCGTGTTTGATGCAACCAAAAATCCTTTTATTTTTGATGTCTCTCATCAATCGTATGCACATAAATTGGTAACTGACCGATGGGATAAATTTGATACTCTACGTCAATTTGATGGATTAAGTGGCTACACAAAACCAAAAGAGTCCAATAACGATTACTATATGGCAGGTCACTCTTCAACCTCTATTTCACTTGCAACAGGTGCTGCAAAAGCCATTGCATTGAATGGAGAAGAAGATGAACGTGTTCCTTTAGCATTGATTGGCGATGGGAGTATGAGTGCAGGTATGGTCTATGAAGCGATGAATGAATTGGGCGATAGAAAATACCCAGCAATTATTATTTTAAATGATAATGAGATGAGTATTGCCTCACCTATTGGAGCATTGAGCCGTATATTATCTCAAACTATGGCATCTCCTTTTTATCAAAAGTTCAAGAAAAAGACGAAAGAGATGTTAGAATCGCTTCCTAACTCTGCTACATATATGGCAAAAAGAGTAGAAGAGTCTTTTCAACTCATTACACCTGGTATTCTATTTGAAGAGTTGGGATTAGAGTACATAGGACCCATTGATGGACATAATATAGCCTCTTTGATAGAAACGCTAAAGTTAGCAAAAGAGATGAAACGTCCTGTTATTATTCATGTTCAAACAACAAAAGGCAAAGGCTATGAAGTTGCCGAAGGTGCAGGTTCAAGTAAAGAGCATTGGCATGGTGTTGGTGCATTTGATATTGCATCAGGAGACTCTCTTAAAAAACCTGCTCCAGTCGCATCAACTGCTATTTTTGCTGAAAAATTAGTAGAACTAGCCGATAATGATGATAAAGTAGTTGGTGTAACAGCAGCGATGCCAAGTGGAACAGGGATGAGTAGTGCAATAGCCAAATATCCAGAACGTTTTTGGGATGTTGCTATAGCAGAGCAACATGCTGTAACCTCTATGGGTCCATTGGCAAAAGAGGGTTTTAAACCTTTTTGTACACTCTACTCTACTTTTTTACAACGAGGCTATGACCAAGTTATTCATGACATTTGTCTTATGAACTTGGGTGTTGCTTTTGCAATTGACCGAGCAGGATTGGTTGGAGAAGATGGAGAGACACATCAAGGAGTTTTCGACATCTCCTTTTTACGAGCCATTCCAAATATGACGATTTTTGCCCCATCAAGTAACAATACCATGAAACTAGCCATGGAGTTTGCAAAAGATTTTCCAACACCTTGTGCATTTAGATACCCAAGAGGAGCATTTAGTTCGCAAGATGAAGACAATACACCATTTGAGTTAGGAAAATCAAGAGTTGTAACCAAAGGTTCTAATATTTTATTTATAGGTTATGGTAATGGTGTAGGACGTGCAGAAGAGGTAGCAGAGCTTATCGAAGCCACTCCAACTATTTTGGATTTACGTTTTGTAAAACCTTTAGACAAAAAAGAACTTTTAGAACTGGCTCAAACTCATAAAAGATGGTACGTATTTTCAGACTCTGTCAAAATGGGTGGTGTTGGCTCTGCTCTCATGGAGTTTTTAAGTGAAGAGAGAGTTTATGATATAGAGTTAACAACATTTGAGTATGAAGATAAGTTTATAACTCATGGAAATACTAAATTAGTAGAAGAGTCATTAGGTATTTTACCTAAACAGTTAGCAGAAAAAATTAAATAAGGTAATAGTAAAATGGCAAAAGAGTATATCTTTACCTCTGAATCCGTAACCGAGGGTCATCCCGATAAAATGGCAGACCAAATATCTGATGCAATCCTAGATTATATTATAGAACGAGACCCAAATGCAAGAGTGGCTTGTGAAACATTGGTTAGTAATGGCTTTTGTATTATTGCAGGAGAGCTTAAAACAGAGATTTATGCTCCAATGCAGGAGATAGCTCGTGAAGTTATTCGTGAAATTGGCTATACCAACTCTGCCTTTGGATTTGACTACCGTTCAGCTGGTGTACTTAACGGAATTGGGGAACAGAGTTCAGATATTACCCAAGGAGTGGATAGAGAATCAGGAGAATTGGGTGCAGGAGACCAAGGATTAATGTTTGGTTATGCCTCTAATGAGACACCTGAATTGATGCCACTACCTATTTTATTGGCACATAAAATTACAGCAAAACTAGCAGAAGTCAGAAAAAATGGAACAGTCCCTTTTTTAAGACCTGATGGTAAAGCACAAGTAAGTGTTAAATACAGAGACAATATACCTATAGCTATTGATACCATTGTTGTCTCGACGCAACATGACGATAATGTTAGCCAAGAGATAGTCAAAGAAGCTGTTATATTAGAAGTCTTAGAAGCCGTTATTCCCAAAGAATTTATGAGTAAAGATATTACCTATCATATTAACCCTACAGGACGTTTTGTGATTGGTGGACCTCAAGGTGATGCAGGATTAACAGGACGAAAAATAATTGTTGATACCTATGGAGGCTCTTGTCCTCATGGTGGTGGAGCATTTTCAGGAAAAGACCCAACAAAAGTAGACCGTTCAGCAGCCTATATGGCTCGATATATTGCTAAAAATTTAGTAGCTTCGAACATTGCAGATAGGATAACCATTCAAATAGCCTATGCTATTGGGGTAGTGCAACCTGTTTCTATTATGATTGATACACATGGAACAAGTTCTATAGAGGAGTCCAAAATAGAAGCTTGTGTTGAAGCACTTTTTGATTTGACACCTGCTGGAATTATCAAAGAGCTTAATCTTTTACGTCCTATTTATAAAAAAACAGCCTCTTATGGACATTTTGGTCGAGAAAATATGCAATTTACATGGGAAGAGACAAATAGAGTAAAAGAGATAAAAGCGTATTTAAAAATATAATTTTTGATTCCAGTAATGACTATCAATATCTTATTTTTATCAAAGATGTTCATTTGCTACTATTTGTAGCAAAAAACTCTACTAAAAAGTATCGTTTAAAGAAATTATTAATCTACTTTTGCTATAGTTTGGAAACTTTAAATTAAGGAATTAGAATGGCAGTAAAAATTTTAGATACTTGTATCAATTGTGCAGCGTGTATTGACGAATGTCCTACAGAAGCAATCGTAGATGAGGATGATAACCCAACAGGTGAAGAGATTTACTACGTATACGAAGACAAATGTGTTGAGTGTGTAGATCACTTTGATGCTCCAGCATGTGCTGAAGCATGTCCTACTGAAGAGTGTATTGTATGGGATGAGCCAAAAGATGGTTTAACACTTCATCCAAACAGAGGTGAAGCAGGTTCAGACGTAGTTGAAGACTAAGTTTTAACCTTGACAAAGTATGTTTTTACATACTTTGTCAACAATTTACACTTTCTAAAAAACTCCTCTTTTAATAAATCTTACTCTTAATAATCTTCTGATATAATTTCATCTCAAAATATTTTAGTAGTGACTTTTTCAATAAAATCACTAAGTTTATGGAGCCAAATCGTGGAACAAACATTATCAATTATTAAACCAGATGCAGTAGCTAAAAATGTAGTAGGACAGATTCTTGCTAGATTTGAAGGCGCAAATCTTAGAATTGCAGCGACTAAAAAGATTCAACTCTCTCGTGCTGATGCAGAGGCTTTTTATGCTATTCATGCTGAGAGACCTTTTTTTAAAGACCTTGTAGAATTTATGATTTCTGGACCTGTTGTTGTAACCGTACTTGAAGGCGAAAATGCAATGCAAACCAACAGAGACCTAATGGGTGCTACAAACCCTGCAGAAGCTGAAGCTGGTACAATTAGAGCTGATTTTGCCCAGAGCATTGATGCTAATGCTGTTCACGGTTCTGATTCTGTAGAGAACGCAGTTAACGAGATTAACTTCTTCTTTGCACAAAGAGAGATTGTATAAGGGGCATAAACTATGAAAATAGTTTATGATAAGATTGGTCAAAGTGAAAAACCTTTTGAATTAACACTTAACGGTGTTACTTTGGAAGGTACTTTGGCAAAAAGTGGTTATCATCGAGTCAAACTAGAAGGAAATCTTGAGGGTCAAGTGGAACTCTGCTGTGATAGATGTGGAGATATGTATCATTACGATATGAAATACCCTCTTAAATTAACTTTAAGTGATGAAGTTATAGAGACGAAAGATGATTTAGATATAATCGAATTTCTTAATGGAGTAGTTGACCTTGAATTTATTGTTCAAAGTGAAATAGCTTCTGTTCAGAATGAATATCACTATTGTAAAAAATGTGAAAATAATGAAGAAGAATTCGAAAAAGAATTTTAAAACTAAGGATTAAAAATGGCAGTACCTAAAAGACGTACCTCGAAAACAAGAGCGGCGAAAAGAAGAACTCACTACAAATTAACATTACCAAGACCTGTAAAAGATGCAGATGGTACATGGAGAATGCCACACCATATGAACATGACTACTGGTGAATATAATACAACAAAAGCGTAATTAAGTAGTTCTGATGATTAGAATTGCTATTGATGCAATGGGTGGGGACTTTGGTCCCGAGCCTATAATAGATGGTGTAATCCAAGCACTTGATGAAAAACAATTTCTTCCTATTCTTGTGGGAGATAGAGAACAAATTATCTCATTCCTTCCCCAATATTATCTTGATAAAGTAGAGATTGTAGAATCTTCTGATGTTATTGCAATGTCTGATAAAGCTACACAAGCTTTAAAAAGAAAAGAGTCTTCTATTTTTAAAGCTGTTGAGTTGGTTCGTGATGGTAAAGCTAATGGTGTTGTTTCAGCAGGACACTCTGGTGCAACAATGACATTGGCTACATTAAGAATAGGACGACTACCTAATATTTCCAAACCTGCATTGGCAACCATTATGCCAAACAAATCAATATCTGCAAAAACGCTTCTATTGGATGTTGGGGCTGTAACTGATTGTACAGCAAAAAACCTTTATGAGTTTGCTATCATGGGTGAAGTCTATGCTCAAAAACTCTTAGGTTTAAGACATCCTCGTGTTGGACTTCTCTCTAATGGAGAAGAAGACAGCAAAGGAAATGCCCTCACAAAAGAAGCATTTAAACTCATGCACGATGTTCCAGGATTTAAAGGAAATGTTGAAGGCTCAGATATTTTCAATGGTTCAGTCGATGTTGTTGTTTGTGATGGATATACAGGAAATATTGTTCTAAAAGCAAGTGAAGGTGTTGTCTCAACCGTTTTTGATTTAATGAAAACTCAAATTCGTAAATCAATTCCTGCTAAAATTGGAGCATTTATGATGAAGAAAAAAGTATTCAAAAAGCTCAAAGAAAAAGTAGATTATGCAGAATATGGTGGTGCCCCTTTACTTGGTGTAAAAGGTTGTGCTATTATATCACACGGAAAGAGCAATCCAAAAGCAATTAAAAATGCTATTTTTCAAGCTATAAACTATAATGACTCTAAGGTAAATCAAGCCATAGAAGAGTTACTTAAAAAAAATAACGCATAAGGTAAATAATGTACGCAAAATTTCATTCCATTGGAGCTTATGTTCCTTCTAAAGTATTAAGTAATGCTGACCTAGAAAAAATGGTAGATACCAGTGATGAGTGGATTTTAAAGCGTACGGGAATTTCTGAACGACGTATAGCCCAGCGAGATGAATATACCAGTGATATGGCAACCAAAGCATCAAAAATAGCCATAGAACGTGCAGGACTTGAGAGTTCTGATATAGACTTGGTTGTCTGTGCAACGGTTACCCCTGACTACTTTAATATGCCTGCAACATCTTGTATTATCTCTGATAAACTTGGGATTAAAAATGTTCAAGCATTTGATATATCTGCAGCCTGTTCTGGCTTTGTCTATGCTCTTTCTATTGCTAAAGCATTCATTGAATCAGGCATGAAAAAACATGTACTTATTATCGGTGCTGAAAAAT
The DNA here is from genome assembly GCA_003978395.1 of Sulfurovum sp. Classification (GTDB taxonomy): domain Bacteria; phylum Campylobacterota; class Campylobacteria; order Campylobacterales; family Sulfurovaceae; genus UBA1140. The sequence goes on from QNZV01000071.1 coordinate 10,539, forward strand.
TCTCTTCTATTGTAGACTATACCGACCGAAGTACCTGTATTCTTTTTGGAGATGGTGCAGGTGCAGCAGTAATTTCAGCTACAGAAGATAAATCCGAAGCATTTATTGATGTACATGCAAGTGCTGATGGTTCTTACTCTGATTTTCTTGTAACTCCTGCTCCTGGTTGTGTTAATCCTGTATCTCAACAAGTGATTGAACAAGGACTTAACTTTGTACAGATGAAAGGAAATGAGACTTTTAAATTAGCAGTAAAAACATTAACCAAAGATGTTAAAAATATTTTGGCAAAAAATGAGATTAAATCAGAAGATATTCCTCATTTTATCCCTCATCAAGCCAACTATAGAATTATTAAAGCTGTAGGAGACTCTTTGAAAATGAAAGAGGAGCAAGTAGTAGTAACTGTTGGTAAATATGGAAATACTTCTGCTGCCTCTATTCCTATGGCAATTAATGATATTTATGAATCTGGAAGACTGAAAAAGGGTGAGCTAATGTTACTTGATACTTTTGGTGGTGGATTAACATGGGCAAGTGCTTTAATGCCTTTTGCAGGAGAGTAAAGTCTAGATTTTGTTATCTGACTTTACTAATGTATAAATAGCATAAACCCATAAAAGTACAACAGGTAAGATAATTGCTAATTCAGGACTTACTGTTCCATTAGCACCAACACCCTGCAATGCAAATAGAATTCCCCACACAAATAGTGTTCCACCCAATGCTTGTGTTGTACTGCTTGCCATATTCATATAGCGTGCATAGAACGGAAAACGAAAAATTAAAATCATAATGAGAGCAATAGAGAAGAGTGGCGTAATGATTTTACTATAAATATCAGCCCGTAAGGCTTCTGTAGATAAACCTTGATTTTCAAGTAACATCTTTGCCCTAATGCTTTCGTAAAGTGTCAACTCTTGTCCATCATAAATAGATTTTAAAATTTTTGGTTCATACCCTTTGAGTGTATGTAATAAATCTAAATGTTCCACTTTTAAATATTGGGTGTTATCACGAATAATTTTTGATTTTTTAATAATATCTGATGCTATCCACTCTTTTATATTGAATCTAGCCTCTTTAGCTATTAATGTTTCAATAACCTTATTATCTAGCATTTTAAAAATGGTTAAATTCTCTAATTTATGTTCTTCGGGTAAAAGTGTACCTATATAGACAAAACTATTATTATATTTAAAGAATAAATCTTCTGTTTTACTAATAGTATATTCACTCCTTTTAACCTTTTTTGCAGTATCGTTTGCTGTTGCAAAAGAGCTAAAATTTAATCCAACAAAAAAAATATAAAAGAGCATACCCACAATAAAAAAAGGTTTCAAAAACTTTTTACGTGTTAATCCCAAAGCATAAAATGAAGCTACTTTATTTTGCTTGATAAATGACATTTTAGTCCATATAGCACCTAAAATAATAGCTAAAGGATAGAGAAGATTCAAAGACTCTTGCCATTTAGAAAAGGCATAAAGAACTTTTATATTAAAGGAGTTTAAAGAGGAGGCATGCATTAAAAAATCAAGTCCTGTAAAAAGACCTGTTAAGCCCATTAAAATAATGAGCATGTTTTTTATATAATGGTAAGCAACATGCCTAAAAAACATCTATTTAACTTTCAAATGATTTAAGTGAATATCGTGACTTTACTTCATTTAATGTTTTTGATTTTAACTCTTTGACTGCATAGGCAGTATGTGCTATCCATCCTGCTAATTTTTTCTCTTCTTCAACTGAAAAATTAGCCAAAACATAATCTGCTACTTGTGATTTATAAGATGGTTTATCAACTCCCATACGTACCCGAGTATACTCTTTTCCTATCATACTATCAATAGAACGTAGCCCATTATGACCACCATGCCCACCACCATTTTTAAAACGTAATGCTGAAAAAGGCAAATCTATATCATCATGAATAACAATAATATCTTCGAGTTCTATTTTATAAAAATTTTTGACAATTTGTACAGAGTTTCCTGATAAATTCATAAATGTGCTAGGTTTTAAAAATAAGATATTTGAAGTTTTAAAAAGTTTGCCCTGAAAAGAGCTTTTAGAGACATCTCTAGCTCCAAAGTCATCAACAAGTTTGTCAATAACTTTGAAACCGATATTATGTCGTGTATTTTCGTATTGTGTTCCAGGATTACCTAGTCCTACGATTAACAACATAATTATTTAGCTTTGATTACACCAACAACAGCAACATCTACTCTGTCCATTAGTCTACAGTTAGCTGGTACTTCCATATCTCTCACTAAAATAGAGTCATCTCTATCTAAATCAGATACATCAAGTGTAAAGTTATTTGGAATATTTTCGATAGCTCCTCTTACTTTAACTCTCTTTTTTTGAATCATTAATACACCTTTGTTTTTTAAACCTTTTGGTGTACCTGATGTTTTAACAGGTACAAGATAATTTGTTACTTGTCCTGGTACAGCAACTCTTAAGTCAACATGTAATACATCACCATGAACTGGGTGTAGTTGGTACTCTTGAATAACAACTTTTAAATCTTTACCATCTACACTTAATGAAAGAGCTAACTCTTCTTTTGCTCTTATGGCTTTTGTAAAATCACCTCTTTTAAATGCAGCTTGAATATTCTCTACGCCATTAGCATAGATGTTAGCTGTTAGATAACCATCTCTTCTTAGTTTCTTTGCAGAAGCTGTTCCGATACTCTCTCTAGTAATACCTTCTAACATGTTTGTCCTTAATAATTAAAATTGGGGCGAATTATACCCAGTTTTCACTAAGACTTAATAATTTTTTTATAAGTATCTTCAAAAAGCTTTACAATGGGAGAGTCATCTATCTCAGAACTTTCCTCTTTTACATCAGGTTTTTCTTGTAGTTTTCTATTAATTTTTTGTAGTCTAGAGATCTCTTTTTGGTATTCTGAAAGTTGAACCTCTATATATGAAAATTGGTCTTTTGTCATAATCAGCTCTTCTTGTAAATTTTCTTTTTTATACTTATTTTCTAAAAGAGCAATTTTTTTATTACTCTCTTCAATCATCTTTTCAGCTTTTATCAAAACTCCCTCTAAACCACTAATCTCTTGTTCATTCTGTTCCAAAAGTTTCTCTAGCTCAATACTCTTCTGAAGAAGTGATTGGTTGTACTCTTTTGCATTTAAATTTTCTTTTAAAGATTGTTCCGAAGCTGTTAACTCTTTTTTTATTTTCCAAATATTTTGATTTTTTATCTCTAGCTCTGACTCATTTTTTGTGTTTTTACTCATTATTATTTTAAGCTCATTTTCTCTATTGAGGTTAATCTCTTTCAGCTTTTTAACAGCATCTTCACTTGTTGATAAATTTTTAGAAAGTTTATTTACCCTCTTTATATATCTCTTTTCTATGAAATATTTAGACAATAGCCACCCAATAATCAAACCTAAAACTACAGCCACAATTAGCCATAAAGACATTTTAATCATTACTTCTAACATTTTCTTTCCTTCTTATTATAAAAAAACTACAGTTATACTCTATTACTGAACTTTAGACTTATCTATAGTACCAAATATTTTTTGTTTAATTATATTATAAATAGTTGAAAATGTAAAGCTCTACTCCTCTTCTGCTTTTAAATCAAAAATATCTACTGTCTTATTATCACTAGAACTCTTTTCTCCACCATCATCACTACCAATACCTCGAAGTTTAAGTTTCATATCCGAAGGATTGGTTGCATGTTCATAAACAGTCTCTTCTGTAATCTTTTTTGAACGATACAACTCTAAAAGCGATTGGTCAAAGGATTGTGAACCATAAATCTCTTTTCCCTCTTCAATAGTATCTAAAATTTCATAATCACGATTTTGCTCTATCAATTCAGAGATTCTTGGTGTCAACTTCATCACTTCTATAGCTGCTGCCCGTTTACCATCAATCGTTTTGACCAACCGTTGAGAAACAACCCCACCTAAAACAGAAGCTAAGGTAATACGAATACGATTCTGTTCCTCTTTGGGAAACATTCCAATAACCCTATTAATCGTCTCTTTTGCATCCAATGTATGCAGTGTAGAAAAGACCAAGTGACCTGTATTGGCTGCATGTAATGCAATCTCAATAGTCTCTAAATCACGCATCTCTCCAATCAAAATAATATCAGGGTCTTCACGCAAAGCACCTTTTAGTGCATTGGCAAACGAAAGAGTATCTTGCCCAACCCCTCTTTGTGAAACCAAAGATTGTTTATCTGGATGAACAAATTCAATAGGGTCTTCAACCGTAATAATATGTTTTTTTCGTGTACTGTTAATGTGATTAAGCATCGCAGCTAAGGTAGTTGATTTCCCACTTCCCGTAACACCTGTAACTAATATTAATCCTCGATGTAAATTAGACAAATCGGTAATAACAGAAGGGAGTTTCAACTCTTCTAAAGTCAAAATTTTAACAGGAATAATCCGAAGAACAGCCGAAAGTCCATCCATTTGATAAAAAAAGTTCAAACGAAAACGGTTATCCTCATCTAAAACATACGTAGCATCTAACTCTTTAGTTGTGGTTAATGTTTCATACTGTTCAGGTGTTAAAATAGCTTTAGCTATACCATCCAATTCATCATGAGACATCTGTTTATCTCCTAATTTTAACAAATCTCCATTAACTCGTAAACGAATAATTGAACCTGATTTTAAGTGTAAGTCACTGCCACCATTATGAATAAGATTTTTGAGATAAAATTGTAATTTTTTTTCCATATAAATATACTTTTATTAAATTTTTTTTAAATTATATCATAAGTTATAAAAAATAATTTTTTTATTATATTTTTTTAAAATTAAACTCCTATTTCAAAATATACCTTGTAAAAATTGGAGTAACGTGCTAAGATTTAAAAAATATTTAATTTTCATTTATAAGAACAATTAAGTCTAACAGTTGTAAAAGGATAAATGCTGGATTGTGTTCAAATTTATATGAAAATTTAGATATTAAAGGAAATCAATGAAAAAAATAGTTCTGTTTTTACTTATGAGTTTATCTATACTCTGTGCTGATGAAGAACCATCAGCTAAAGTAGTATATGACTTAACCACCAAAGATTTAGCAAGTTTTGAACGCAAAATTTTAAAAGCAGTAGTAGTCAATAAAGCCCACTATGAAGCTTCACTTAAAGAGCTTGATGTAACAGTAGTTATTCATGGTGGAGCCTATCGGTTTTTTACCATTAATCCTAAAAAATCTATATTTAAAGAGGATAAAGCACTTATTGCAAACTACAAAACATTAGCTAAACGCATAAAATCAATGGTTGACAACTATGATGTAGAGTTTCTTATGTGTGGAGCAGGTATGTCGAAAAAACAGCTAGAAGCAAAAGATATTTATCGTTTTGTAAAGATTATACCAAACTCAAATATTGGGCTTATTGACAGACAAAATGAGGGTTATGCCTATATCCCTGTTGGGGATTGATACTTCCATTTTGCTGATAATATTGAGATTGGATTTGAAAATAAAATTCCTCTTTGCTTGTTTGTTTTTTGTATTAAGGGCTTTAGTCTAATTTATCCTTTTACTGTAAAAATATCTACTTGGATTTAAATTATTTGAGTATCTGAAGAAAAGAGAAGGGCTAATCTTCTCTCTTTTTACTTTTTATTTGTGACTCCTTTCCCAACCTCCCTAAAACACAACTCTCCACTCATAATAGCAGGGCTAAATCCACCTGCAATGACCCATTGTCCTACAAAATAGAGGTTCTTGACCTTATCTGACTTCACTTTTGGAATTCTAAAAAACTGTTTTGGTGTGGGCTTGAATCCGTAGGCTGTTCCATTGGGTGTTCTGATGTATCGTTCTACTGTTTTAGCTGTTCCTACCTCGGCATACTCGACAAGCTCAGATATGTTAGGATACTCTACCTCTAATTTTTTTAACATGGAGTCTATGAGGTTCTCTTTTTTATTTTTATAGCTCTCTTTATCTAAATTTTCCCAATCACTAAGATAGTCGGTTGTACAGATAACTCCAAAAGATTTGTCACTATTTGTGAGTCCTGAATCCATTTGAGAGTAATCAGTAAAGATAAATGGTTTTTTAAAAATATC
>QNZV01000004.1 GCA_003978395.1 Sulfurovum sp.
AAAAAAAATATTGTAAAAGTAAAGAGTTCACGGTAGTAGAGACGGTAAAAGATATAGAAGAGGCATCTAAGGCAGGAGCAGAGTTGGTTGTTTTGCAAGAGTTGCATCAAAATGAGTATTTTTGTCAAAGTGAAGATGTTAAATTTTTTGATTATGCCTCTTCATGGGAAGAAGATATAGGATTTTGGTCTTTAGTGGCAAAAGATAATGGGGTTGTGTTGGTTACCTCTCTTTTTGAAAGACGTACAGCAGGGCTTTACCATAATACAGCTGTTGTTTTTGATAAAGATGGTTCTGTAGCAGGAAAATATCGGAAAATGCATATTCCTGATGACCCTGGATTTTATGAGAAATTCTATTTTACCCCTGGAGATTTAGGTTTTGAGCCAATTCAGACCTCGGTAGGTAAGTTAGGGGTATTGATTTGTTGGGACCAATGGTATCCTGAAGCTGCACGCCTTATGACTCTAAAAGGGGCTGAACTCCTTATTTATCCAACAGCTATTGGTTGGTTTGATGAGGATAGCCAAGAAGAGAAAGCTAGACAGTTGGATGCATGGATAACGATTCAGCGTTCACATGCTATTGCAAATGGTATACCTGTTTTGTCTGTAAATCGTGTAGGTTTTGAAAAAGACTCATCAGGTGTAATGGATGGGATACGATTTTGGGGGAACTCTTTTGTTTGTGATTCACAAGGTCAGATGTTAGTCAGAGCAGATAGTGAGGAGAGCATTCTTTATGCAGAGATTCATCATGAACGAACCAAAGAGGTTAGAGATATTTGGCCATTTTTACGTGATAGACGAATTGATGCTTATAGTAACGTGTTAAAACGCTATTGTGATTAGAGCTATCAACTCTATATTATATTTATTATAATTTGATAAAATAGAGATAAGATAAAACAAATAGGAGTAGGGTAGATGAGTTATGAAATATCTAAAGTAGTTAAAGGGGAATCTGTTAACTTCAAAAAACCATCATCAGAATTTTTTAAAGCAGTTGGTGGAGAAGAAGGAATGCGTGCATTAATGTATGATTTTTATGATATTATTTATGAGAGTGATATTGCACACTTCTTTCCTCAAGATGAAGAAGAGTTTGAAGAGGTAAAAGCTAAAAATACACGATTTTTTATTCAAATATGTGGTGGTCCAAAAGTTTATGATAGTGAAACAGGTGGCATGAATTTGGATGAGTTTATGATTCGATTACATGATGACTTTTCAATATATGAAAAATCACGTTATGAGTGGTTGGGTTGTATGGAAGAAGCATTAAGAAAAGTTGATATGGAGCAGAGAATTAAAGATGATTTTTGGGATTACTTGGAAAGCTTTTCTAAATTGACCGTTAATACTTTTTCTGATGGCTCTGTATATTATGCAGACTACAATCCTGGGCAATAATAAATAATTCATATTAATTAATCCAATTAATAGAAAAATTAGTATTTTTTTCCTATACTCTAACTATCAATAAATAAATTAGGAAAATATATGCTTAGTATCAAAATATTAACAATTGGATTAACTGCTCTATTACTTAGTTCTTGTACAAAAGAGGTTAAAGGAACAATTAAATATCCAACAGGTGTAGATAGACCAAGCTTGACTCCATATGAATTAAATGTTATTTCCGATAAAATTTATAAAAATGAGACAGGTGGTAATCCAAAATATTTAATGTATTGGTCTCCCAACGAGAATTTTGCTTCTTTGGGAATAGGACACTTTATTTGGTATCCAAAGAATGAACCTAGACGTTTTGATGAAACTTTTCCTTCTATGATAGATTATTATGTTGCGAATAAGGTAAAAATTCCAACATGGTTATTACAGGCAAGGAAAATTGGTGCTCCATGGAGGAACAAAGAGGTTTTTGAACGAGCAAGGAATGATAAAGAGTTTCAACAGTTAAAAAATATATTGATGAATACTAAAGCTTTACAGACACAATTCTTTTTTGATAGAGTTAATGCATCTATTCCCGAAATTATTACGCATGTTGCACCAGAGTATAAAAAGCATATTATTTCCAATTATAATGCTTTGGTTAATAGTAGAGGAGGCTTATATCCTTTAATTGATTATATTAATTTTAAAGGTAAAGGAATAAAGGCAACAGAACGTTATAATAATCAGGGATGGGGACTACTACAAGTTCTTAAGAATATGAGACCTGTAACGAGGGGACCTGGTGCATTAGCAGAGTTTTCTCGAGTTGCTTATCTTATGTTGAAACGTCGTGTTCAAAACTCTCCTATAGAAAAAAATGAAAAAAGATGGCTTCCTGGTTGGAAAAAACGTACAGATAGTTATAGAGTATCTATTCTTTAAGTATGTTGTAAATGTTTTTACTTTTTTTAATCTTAAGATTAGAAAAAGTATTGAAAGTGAAAATTATAAACACAAAATTATATTTAACGTGATATAATATTAAGCTATTTCGTTAGAGTTCATTTTTGTTGTAAAATATTTTTTATAATTTTCTACTATTTTACATATTTAAGGAGGCATAAGTGAGAGAGATATTACTTGTTGGATTATCGGCGGTATTGGGGTATATTGTCTTTTCTGCATTTAGTACGACAGGAAGTACCCAAGAGGCTTTTCGTAAAATAATAGAGCAACCACATACAGACATGCAACTAAAACAAGAGTTAGCGTTCTCTAGGCTTGCGAATGAAAAAGAGGCACAATTAATTGTTCTGGATAATGCACATAAAAAAGAGCAGTTAAAAACGTACGAAAATATTAAAATCAATGAAAAAGAGAACAACACGAAAGTGAAGTTAAAAGAGATTGATTCTCAGACCCAATCTACTCTGGCTAATATGAAACTTCAAGCTGAAGCTATAGAGACTACACAGAGAAATTACATCTATATTCTGATTGCTCTTCTTATTTTTTTACTTGTTTTTGTATATTTACGATACCAAAAATATTTATCAACAATAGAGTTAGAGAAAGAGACAGAGTATCGAGGGATGATTGCTAAAAAAGAGTATGCTGAGAAAATTTTAACTCTATTGGCAACAGGAAATCTTACTTTTGAAACAGAAAGAAAACTTTTAAAAGTTTTAGATGAGATAAATGGTAAGAGAGTAGAAGAGAAACCTACTATTCTTTATCATCCTAATCCTGAAATTGCTCAATTAACTCCAGAAAGTGAAAAAAATATTTAGATATTTAATTGTATTACAATTTTAATTCAAATATATTATTTCCATTTTTATGGAAATAATTTAGTTGGTACTTTAATCTCTCTACGATATTATAAACAATATATAAACCCAATCCAAAACCACTATTTCTTTTCTCTTCTTGTGTAAAGGGTTCAAGATAATAGGAGAGTGGATGCTCTAGGCTATTTCCTATGGAGATAACTTGAATGCTCTCTCTCTTTGCAATAACAGTTGTTTCCTCTTCTCCATATTTTGAAGCATTGTCTAAAAGGTTTTTAACAGCTAAAGCGAGTAACTTACTATCCGTAGTTATAGTTGTATCTTCAATATGAAGATTAAGTTTATCTTTATTAGAGAGTAGTAACGCAATGCTGTTATCTATAATATTTTTTAGCGTTGTTTCCCTCATAAGTGGTTGAAAGTCTTGTGTTGTTAGACGCTCTACATGAGCCAACTCTTGGATAAGTTCATTCATACGTTCAAATGCACGAATGAGTGTCTCTTTTCCTATGCCATCTTCAACCATTTCTGTGGCTATACGCCCTCGTGTAATAGGTGTTTTTAACTCATGCATCATGTTTCGCATAAAAAGATTTTTAGAATCAAGAAGTGTACGTATATGATGTATTGCATTATCAAAACTTTGTGCAATTTTACCTATTTCATCGTTACTCTTTTGTGTGATTTTTATATTCATATTACCTTGTACAAACTCTTCTATCTGTCTGTTTAGTTCTTTTAAAGGAGTAAGTTTTCGAATTATAGCAACATAGAGAAAAATAAATAAAATAGCAATAAGCAGAGCAATTAAAATAGTAATTTGAACACGCAGACTTTGAGGTTGCATATCTTTGAGCATAAGATTATAACCATAACGTTTTAGATAAATATATTTATTTTCTCCAATCGCAAAGATTTGCATACGCCCATAAACAGATTCTCCTCCAAAAATAACTGTACCTTTACTCAGAATAAGAAGACGATTTTCATTTAAAGCGACAGGTTTAACATGAAAGTCTTGATAAAACTTCTTTTTATCCTCTTCTTTGGTGTTTAATTGGGCTGTAGAGAGTAAAATATTAGAGATAAGTTTATAACGAATTATCTCATCTTTTTTCTGCTTCTCTTTGTCCCAAGAGATAAAAAGAAAGAGAGCAGTTATAAGTAGAGATAGAACCAAGGCAAATAGGGTATTGATAAAAGCAGAAACAGATATATTTTTCATAATATTTCGCATTTCCAAAAGAGGTTTAAATTTTTTCAGTTAAAAGATAACCAATACCTCTAACAGGTTTTATATAAGAATTTTTATTATCAATAAGAGAGAGCTTTTGCCGAATACGAGAGATGATTACATCAATATTTTTAATAGAGCTATTGTCATCAATGTGTTCAGAATCATAAAGTAGATGTTCCCTTGATACAGCAGAGTTTTTTTGTTGAATTAAAATAGATAAAATATCAAATTCAGCAGCTGTCAATTCAAGTAGTATATTCTTAAAAATAATATGACGTGCATCACTATTGAGTTCAAAAAGAGACTTATTTTTTGAGCTTTTTCCTAAATTTTGGGTTCTTCTCAGTATTGTTTTAATTCGTGTAACCAATTCTCGTGGGTCATAAGGTTTTGGCATATAGTCATCTGCCCCTCGCTCCATAGCAATTACTTTGTCTGTAATATCATCTCGTGCAGAAGAGACAATAATAGGAATAGAAGATTGCTTTCGTATTTTAGGTATAACTTCAAGACCATCAATACCAGGTAAGGTTAAATCTAAAATAATTAAATCAAAATCATTTTGGGTTAATAAAGAGAGACCCATATAAGGTTCTTCTGCAGACATCACTGTAATGTCAAATTTATTGAGATATTCCGTTAAGATTTGAGAAATTTCGTAATCATCTTCTATCATTAAAATTTTTATAATAATAAATCCTTATTTTTATAATTGGGGGAGTATCATATCAAGAGAAGCTTTAAAGAAGAGATAGATGTTGTCAACATTGTTCACAAGGGCTATTACAAAGGAGGTCTAAATATGTTCTATCAAGGGAGTATATTTCAAAGGAGTTCAATTACATACTTAATCTTGTGAACAATGTTGATAACATCTTTTCTTCTTAATCGTATTATAATAGATAACTGTTAATAATCAAACAATGGAATATTAATGAATAGTTAATGGTCTAGTATGTTATACTATAAAAGAACTATTGAAAAAGGATTTATGTGGACTTTTGGAACCATATTTATGAACATTTTAATCCCATAGCGATTGATTTTGGCTTTATCTCTATACACTGGTATGGAATTATGTATATATCTGCTTTGCTAACAGCATTATGGTTTGCAAAATGGATTATTAAAAAGGATAATATATCTATATCTGAATTGCTATTAGATAATTACTTTATTTGGATTGAAGTTGGTATTATCTTAGGGGCAAGAATTTGGTATATACTCTTTTATGACCCAAATACATCCTATTATTTAACTCAGCCTTGGCAAATATTCAATCCTTTTTCAGAAGGAGAGTTTGTTGGTATTAGGGGAATGAGTTATCATGGTGCAGTTGTTGGTGCAGGTATATCCTCTTATCTTTTTTCTAGGAGAAACCCTGGACAAATATATAAAATACTTGATGTTGTTGCATTGGCTGTTCCTGTTGGTTTTGTATTTGGACGTATTGGAAACTTTTTGAATCAAGAACTGGTTGGACGCGTTACTGATGTTCCTTGGGGAATTTATGTTGATGGTTTACTTAGACACCCCTCTCAGCTATATGAAGGATTTTTAGAGGGAATTGTTATTGCTATTATTATCTATCTTTATCGAAAACGAAAGAAGTTTGAGGGTGCATTAATTGGTATTTATGGTGTCCTTTATGGAACAGCTAGATTTATAGTAGAGTTTTGGAGAGAACCCGATGCACAGTTAGGTTATCTTTATGGAGATTGGCTTACTATGGGACAGATTCAAAGTTTTATAATGATTCTTTTCTCTATTTCTATTTACTTTATTTTTAAAATATTAAGTAAAAGAGAGAGTATAGTTAAATAGTATTACTTTTTAATGTAAAATGTTCTGTTGTGTTTAATATAAATAACGCTATAATTTTTTAATACAAATTAGGAGTATTTATGAAAAAGTTAAATATAACACTATTGAGCATTTTTGCAACAAGTGCAATCTACGCAGGTGGTACATTTACAGAACCTATCTATGAGTCAGAAGATATTCAGTTTGCAGAAGAAGCTGTAGTCGAAGAGTATCCTGAAGAGGAGTATGTCGCTCCTGCCGTTGAAGAGGAGTATGTTGCTTCTGCTGTTGAAGAGGAGTATGTTGCTCCTGCTGTTGAAGAGGAGTATGTTGCTCCTGCTGTTGAAGAGTATATTAAACCAGTAGTTAAAGAAGCAGTAATTGTAAAATCAATTCCTAAAGTAGTTCCTCCTCCTTTACCAGTCAAAAATATTAAAACAAATGGTCTCTATGCAGGTATTGGTATCTCTACTGCAAAATTTAAAACCAATTGTAAAAATAAAGGTACATCTATTTGTTCCAACGCAGGTAGAGATAAAACAGCAGGTATTATGGGGAGAGTCGGTTATGATGTCAATCAATACATTGGTGTAGAAGCTAGAGGTATTAGAACCAATTGGAAAACTAATGGTGGAAAAGTTAAACATGTAGGTCTTTTTGTCAAGCCTATGTTTCCTGTAGGAGAGTCAACAAACCTTTATGCTTTAGCTGGTGTAGCAAAGACGACAACTCAAGGTCATTTACAACGTGTTGATACTAAAAGCTTTGCTTGGGGTGCAGGTGTAGAGTATGATGTCTCTTCTGATGTTGCAAAAGATGGTCGATACAATAGAAAATTTGATGGACATGGAGACCAAGAGAAAGGTTTAGGTGTTTTTGCTGACTATGAACGTTTAATTCAAAAATCAGGTTCTCCTGACCTTGATACTGTTAATGTGGGTTTAACTTATGACTTTTAATTAAACTTTTTTGCCCCAATTAGGGGCTTTCTTTTGCATATAAATCAATATAAAGTCGAGTGATAGCAATTAAAAAAGCTGTAATTGCTGGACCTAAAATCATTCCCCAAAATCCATAAGAACTCATTCCTGCCAAAATAGAGAAAAAGATAAGTAATTCATTGATTTTGATGGAGCTACGAAGAATATCTTCTTTTATATACTTAATAATCATTGGCTTAATAAAAGTATCTGCAATGATAGAGATAACAATTACTGAATAGAGAGCAATAACAAGTGCACTGTTATCCGTATGGTAACTCCAAGCATATAGAGAGACAGGAACCCATACAACAGCACCACCAATAATTGGAATAAGTGAGGCAAATCCATAAATTGTTCCCAACAATAGACCATTAAAATTATAATAGCTACTAATAAGACCAAAAAGTATACCTTCAAAAATAGCAGTAACAATAATGGAGTAGAATACAACTTCCATTGTAGATGAAATCTCAGTCAGAATTTTTGTCCCTTTTTTATCAGAAAGAGGGAAAAGTGCTTGAATAAGTATAAAAAATTGCTCTGAATAGAGATTAATAAAATAGTAAAAAAGTGTTACTAAAAAAGTATTTTTTACAAACTCTACACCTGTTGTTCCTACATCTTTTAATGTACTAAATAGAGTTAATACTTTTTCACTCTCTATTTTATAATCAATCAATCCACTTAACATAGGTATTTTATCAAGTTCTTTTATGATTTTAGAGAGAATATTGGTAATAATCTCTTTGTCTATATTAACCATATAGTGAATTCCAATAGTTGCGATATATGATATAGGTACAAAAAGAATAATAAGTAACAAAAAGCTTAAAATTAGAGAACTTACATATCTCGATGAAATTTTATCTCTTAGCTTATAGTGTAGATTTGCTGTTGCCATAGTTAATAGGAGAGCAACTACAAAAGAGAGTAAAAAAGGTTTATAGATACTATATGCACCTAAAATTGCAAAAGAGAAAAGTACAGCAGTTATATATTCATTTTTTTTCATAAGAGCCTATCTTTATTGGGTAAATTAAGTCTAAAGTGAATATATGATTTTTCTGTTGCAATTCGTCCACGAGCTGTTCGTTCTATATATCCATTGGCTAAAAGATAAGGTTCCAATACATCTTCTATCGTTCCTTCATCTTCACTTAATGCAGCAGCAATCGTACTCAATCCCATAGGTCTACCTTTTGCAGAGATAAGAAACTCAAGTAGGCGTATATCTTCTTCATCAAAACCTAAATCATTAACTCCTAATTGGTCAAGTCCATATTGTGTTGTTTTGAGTTGAATCTCATCTTGATTTGCAACTTCTGCAAAATCTCGAATTCGTCTTAGTAATCTTAATGCTAATCTGGGTGTTCCACGGCTTCTTTTTGCGATTTCATAAGAAGCCTCTTTATTTGTAATTTTATTAAGTTTTATAGAAGCTAGACGAATGATTTCTGCTAACTCTTCAGTAGAATAAAATTGCATTCTAAAGTGCATTCCAAATCGTTCACGTAGGGGATGGGAAAGCATACCTGCACGAGTGGTTGCACCAATGAGTGTAAATCTAGGAAGTTCTATTTTTACCGTTTGTGCTGCTGGACCTGAACCGATAATAATATCTAATCGAAAATCTTCCATGGCAGAGTACAAAATCTCTTCAATTGCAGGAGACATTCGATGAATTTCATCTATAAAGAGTATGTCTCCCTCTTCAATATTGGTTAAAATAGCAGCCAAATCTCCTGATTTTTCTATCATTGGAGCAGCTGTAGTTTTGATTTGGGCATTCATTTCACTAGCGATGAGATTTGCAATGGTAGTTTTACCAAGTCCAGGAGGACCAAAAAAGAGAATATGGTCAAGGGCCTCTTCTCTTTTTCGACTGGCTTCTATAAATACTTTTAAATTCTTTTTAATTTGACCTTGACCAATATACTCATCCCATGAAGATGGTCGAAGAGAGACTTCTTCTATATATTCATTATCAAATTTTTCTATATCAACTATACGTTCCACGGTAACCTCATATATTTTTATATATGAAATAATACTATCTTATATGTTATATCATGATTGACTATATCTTATCGTTCTATTTCAATATGTAAATTTATCACTTGGGAACTCTCTATTTTTAACTTCATTTTTATATTGTTTTAAGTTTTCTCTAATTACTTTTGCTCCATTAGCATACTGTTTTACAAACTTTGGTTTAAATGCCTCAAAAAAGCCAAACATATCAGACCAGACTAAGACTTGTCCATCAGTATGCACTCCTGCTCCAATACCAATAGTAGGAATAGTAACAGCTTCTGTAATAGCTTTTGCTGCTTCTGCTTTTACCCCTTCAACCACAATAGCAAATGCTCCTGCCTCTTCCAATGCTTTTGCATCAGCCACAAGATTTGCTATATCTGTTTTATCTTTTCCTCGTACTTTATATCCCCCATCACTTCGTACAAATTGAGGCATAAGTCCTATATGACCTAGAACAGCAATAGAGTTATCGGTTAATGCTTTAACAATATTTGCTCTCTCTTTTCCACCTTCTATCTTTACAGCTTGAGCATTGGTCTCTTGATAGGCTCTTGTTGCATTTTTTACAGCATCAACTTCATTAGTATATGAACCAAAAGGCATATCTAGAACGATAAGAGGTAGAGATGCACCATTACATACTGCTTGAGTATGATAAATCATCTGATTCATGGTTGCACTTAGAGTATCTTCTTTTCCCAAAAAACTCATATTTAGGCTATCTCCTACCAAAATCATATCAACTTCTTCATTGAATAGTTTAGCAAATAGGGCATCATAGGCAGTAACCATAGTTATTGGCTCAACCCCTTTCATTTTAGCAATTGTTGTTAATGTCACTTTCTTCGCAACTTTTTTGGTTTGAATACTCATTATTTATCTACCTTATAATGGATTAATTTAACTGTTTTATCAAAAGAATGTATAATAGCACTATTAATTTAGAAAAGAGTTTATATTGAAAAATTTAGTTGCATATATTACCACAGGTTACCCTTCGTTAGAGTTCACAGTTGATATGGCATTAGCCTTAGCCGAGGCAGGGGTTGATACTCTTGAATTGGGTATGCCTTTTTCTGACCCTGTAGCAGATGGTCCAGTAATAGAGAAAGCAAATCTTAAGGCACTACAGGGAGGCTTTAGATTAGAAGACCTTTTTAAAGCATCAAAAGAGATTGCTCCTTACATTGATACGCTATGGATGGGATATTTTAATCCTTTTTACCACAAAGGAATGGATTTTTTTATAGAACAAGCTAAACAGAGTGGAGTCAATGGATTTATTATTCCCGATTTACCACTAGAAGAGGCTTTGCCATATAAACCAATGATGAAAGAGGCAAATTTATCATTGATAGATTTTATAGCTCCCACAGATAGTAAAGAGCGAATCAAAGAGATTGTAACAGATGCTCAAAAGTTTATCTATTTAGTAGCATATGCAGGAATTACAGGTTCAGGACAAAGCGAAGATTTGCAACCAATTATCACAGATATAAAAGAGTACACCAATACCCCTGTTTATGTAGGTTTTGGAGTGAATGAAAAAACAGCAGAAGAGAAGGCAAAAGGGGTAGATGGTGTAATAGTAGGTTCTGCGTTTGTACAGATTTTGTTAGATGAATCTCTAAATAATAGTCAAAAAATTAAAAAAATCTCACTATTAGCCAAAGAAATTAAAGAAAAAATTAACAGATAATATATTTTTATGTTATAATTATTAAATTAATTTTAAAATTTAATATTAGGACATAAAAATGATAAAAAAAACAGTTTTGGAAGATTTGGATGCAAAAATATCATTAATATTAGAGAAATATACATTAATGAAGAGTGAAAAGCTGTCATTAGAAGAGGAAAATAAGAGATTAAAATCTGATTTCAATCTTTTAAAAGAGGCTTTTCAAGCTAAAAACCAAGAGATTGAAAAGTTACAAGAAGAAGAGGAGTTAAAAGATTTAGAATTGGAAGATATTGTCCATCGAATTAATAAGGTTATTGGCTTAGTTAATGAAAAAGAAGAGTCTGTAGCTTGAAAATCCAGTTTTTTATCTTGACATAAAAAAATATTCTTGTTATAATGGATATTCCTCTGTAGCTAATAGTCATTATTTACAAGAATTATGGGGACGACTTGGTTTCGACTGGAGTAGTCGGAGCTATGTGCATGTCGGACTGAGCATTTCCGTTATACGGCTCACATTGCATAACTGCAAACAATACAGATTACCGTCCAGCTTACGCAGTAGCGTAAGTTTACCCCGAGCGATCGGAGGACTGCCTTACCAAGGAGTTCCATCTTACTTGGATTTTAGGCATCACATCTGATGGATATGCTCTGTAGAAGTCATGCTACAGTGTGAGAATTTTGACTGGTTTTGTGTAGCTTTGGGTGTTGTGCGAAGCAAAATGAGATTTAACATCACCGACTAAACATGTAGATTCATAGCACTAGCTATTTTAGGACTGGGGTTCAATTCCCCACGTCTCCACCAAATTTTAATCTAATAACCTCCAATATAACCTACAAACCACCAATAAACAATCATTTAAAGCCCTTTTAGCGTTTAAGTTAGTCTTTCATTTGAACGAAGCCAAGAGACTTATAGTGGTAGGATTGAGTTTTGAAATATCTTTTAGATACAAATATAATTTCAGAATTTGTCTCTAAAAAGCCAAATCAAAAAGTTCTTGACTATATCAACTCATTAGATGAAAATGATATTTATCTCTCTGTAATTACCCTTGGAGAGATACGCTTTGGGATTGAAAAATTAGATAAAGAGATGCAAGAAAAGAAGATTGATATGTTATCTAATTGGTTAAACAATGACCTCATGCAACGCTTTGAGGGTAGAATTTTAGATATTGATATAGATATTATGCTCAAATGGGGAGAGGTTAATGCACAACTTCAGAAGATAGGTAAACCCATGCCAATTATGGATTCTTTGATTGCCTCTTCTTGTTTGGCTAAAGGTTTTGTTTTAATTACTCGTAATGAGAAAGATTTTTATAGTTTTGAGATTGAGATGGTTAATCCATTTTAGGGTTGATACAAGAATAGGAATAAGTTTTTATTAAGTTTTATTCCTAAAAAGTGTCAGACCCCTAAGCTTTAAAGACTCAGCCAATGCCAAGAACTCTCCAAGTGAATCCCATCTTAAGTGACCGTATTTAATGTGTATATTTTCCTTTTTAGTAAAGGAGATGTATGTAAATATGGCTTTTGGGAATTTACTTTAGTATAGTTGTATTATAATATTTAAAAAATTTGGAAAATACTTTGGACTTAAAAGAAAAAAGAGATGAATTCATAGAATTAACAAAACAACAACTTATGGGAAGTGCATTAAAAGACAATCTTTTAGTTGGAGAAAAACCTTTAGATAGATATTTTACTGGTTTCCTTTTTCCTATTTTAACAGGAGAAGATGGTCTTGATTCAGAGAGTGAATTAAAAGATGAAAATAGTACTAATTCTGATTTAGATAAAGAGGAAATAAAATCAGTTAAAAAAGAGAAAAGATATATCCCTCCTTCTTCAGCAGGTTTTTCATTTTTTATTACGGGTACTAATATTAAGCTAAGGGTATTTTATAATGCTGTCTCTTATAAAGATAATAATGAGAGAGACGAACAAGGTCAATATAGTATACAAAAATGGGAAAAAAGTCATTTAGCAGATGATGGTAAAGAGGTAGAATTTTATTTAGATGGCATTAAACAGTACAAAATTTTTGATGGAAAAGCCAAAATAGATGCTTTATGGAGAGCTTATAATGACGGCTATATAGTTACTATCACAATGTCAAATGATACAAAAATAGACTCAATAATAAGTGGTAAAGAGTTTAATCTTGAACAGAATCGTCATACCCTTTTTGAGGTGGAGTTTAGATGTATTGTGGAAGCAGGGGATATTGATGTTTATCCTTCTAAAGATAAAGCGTTGTTGAGTGAAGAAGAAAAAGAGATAGAGTTACGCTATAAAGATTTGCATATTTATGCTGTCGGACATGGTACAGCTGTTAATTGGGGAAAAAACAGACAAGAGAAAATGGAAATTTGGACAGATTTTTTACCTACTGTTGAAGTGCCACAAGTGACAGCTGATACAGGTGGCAAAGATGATAGAGTGTTAGCGTTCTCTTTTTTAAAAGATTGTGTTGATAGTAATGTGGTTATTGAAGAGCTAAATAATTTTGTAAATAGCTATGAAAATTGGATAGAGGGTCAACGTAACTTTGTAGGAAAAGAGGATAAGGAAGATAAGCCAACAGCAGAAAAAATTGTTAAAAAATTAATCATTGCAAAAAAAAGAATGCAACAAGGGATTGAGTTATTAAGAGATGATAAAAATGCGTTAGTTTCCTTTGCAACAGCCAATGAAGCGATGTTAAAGCAGTGGGTTTCTGGTGATACCAATAGAGGTATTATAAAAGATGACTCTGAATATAAGTGGAGACCTTTTCAGTTGGCATTTGTATTGATGACACTTGAATCTACAACCAATGAAGACAGTGACTTTAGAGATACATTTGATTTAATTTGGTTTCCAACAGGTGGTGGTAAGACAGAAGCCTATTTGGGATTGATGGCATTTCTTTTTATCTATAGACGACTGAAATATCCTGCTAGTTCAGGTGGTACGGTTTCTATCATGCGTTATACGCTTAGACTGCTAACTTCTCAACAATTTTTAAGAGCGAGTAAAGTGATATGTGCTTTGGAGTTAATTCGACAAGAGAGGGTTGATAGTTTGGGAGAAGAGCCTTTTTCCATAGGATTATGGGTAGGAGGTGCAAGTTCTCCAAACAATTTTCGTCAGGTTAAAAAAATATTAGAAGAGAAACAGTATAGTAAATTGGTTTTAAGCTCTTGTCCTTGGTGTGATAGTAATTTTAGTGAAAGAAATTATATTTTTAGTGAAAATGGTTTTCATTTTTCTTGTGACAATCATGCTTGTGACTTTGGAAAAATAAAAAGAAATATTATACCTTGTAATGTAGTAGATGAGGCTTTGTATGCAAGTCCTCCTAGTTTGCTCATCGCAACAGTTGATAAGTTTGCACAACTTGCATGGGAAGAACGAGCAGGTAGTTTTTTGGGTAGAGATGGTAATCGTCCCCCTGAACTGATTATTCAAGATGAGTTGCACTTGATTTCAAGTGCATTGGGCTCTATTGTGGGGCTTTATGAAGTGGCTATAGATACCGTATTGGTTTCAAGAGGCATGAGGGCAAAATATATTGCTTCTACAGCAACCATTAAAAATGCAGAGAAACAGGTACAAACACTGTTTGCCAAAGAGATGAAAATTTTCCCTCCATCGGGACTTCGATATGATGATTCATATTTTGCAAAAACAGTTTCATTAGAAGAAAAAGCAGGAAGGCTCTATGTGGGATACTTAGCTCCATTGCTTGATAGACAGCATTGTCTTGAACCTTTGGCAGGAGTGTTGTTATCTAATCCTATTAATCTATTTAAAGATAATGAAGAGTATATGGATAGATGGTGGACACAGATTGTTTATCATGGAAGTCTAAAAGGGGTGGGGAACAGTCGAACACTTTATCAAAGTGGAATACAATCGTATCTCAATAAATTTATTATGGAAAAGATGATAAAAGAGATAAATGAGGAGTATCCTAATTTTCTTAATGATAAAAACTTAAAGAGTTTAGAAGATTTTAAAAAAATTAATGACTTTAATGTAAAAGCGATTGTCAATAAATATTTGCCTATCCGAGAGATAGAGATTAAGACCTTAACTAGTAATCAAACAGCCGAAGAGAATGCTCAAATATTTAAAGCACTGGGAAAAGATAAAGATGATGAACAAGCCATTGATGTGGCACTTGCTACCAATATGATTTCGGTTGGTCTTGATGTTTCAAGGTTAGCACTAATGATAATAAATGGACAGCCTTTAACTACTGCTGAATATATACAAGCGAGTAGCCGTGTTGGGCGTGGAGAGACCCCTGGTATGGTTTTTGTAAATTACTATAAAACACAAGCTCGTAGTCTCTCTCACTATGAGAACTTTCGTTCTTACCATGACTCGTTTTACCGTTTTGTTGAACCTTCAAGTTTAACACCTTTTACTTTTCAGGCAAGGTCAAGAGCATTACATGCTGCATTGGTTATCGTCATGCGACATAGTGACATTGGTCTGTTGAAAAATGATAAGGCAGGAGAGTTTAATAAAGAGAGTGATGTTATAAAAAAAGTTATAAAAGAGATGAAAATTCGTTGTAAGTTTGCTATTGGGGAAAATAGAGAGATAGTTAAAAAAGTAGAGATGCACATAGATAAACTGGTAGCAGAATGGAAAAATGAAGCTCAACATTGTGAGCAAAATAGAATTAAGTTGGTGTATCACTCCAAAGATAGAAATTTCAATAACCTTATCTGTAATTTTGAAGAGAAGAATGGATTATGGCAAACACTACAGTCGATGCGAAATGTTGAAAGCTCTGCTTTGGTAAAATTGTTAAAAGGGGTAAAGATTAGAGATGA
>QNZV01000056.1 GCA_003978395.1 Sulfurovum sp.
TTTTGTTAATATAGATGGAATATCACTTAAATCTTTTTCAATTTTTATCATATCTTATCTAACTCTTCATCAATAAGTTTTAGAAGTTCCTCTTCATTTACATTTATATCATTTTTTATTTTTTGAGCTACTGCTTGATGTATTTTTTCATATATATAATCATCACTACTGACTACTTTGTCATAATCTCGTGATGTAATAGTCTCCATATCAAAAAGAGGTGAAGAGACTAATGAGTTACTTGTATAACCCTCATTGACAATCTGATTTGAGATAGTTACTTTTCCATTATCTTTATATATTTTATAAAATACAGCCTCTTTACTTGCCCCCAGTATCACTGTGGGGCTATGGGTAGTTACTATAAATTGAACTAGAGGAAAAGTATCTCTCAATTTTTTCATGAAATTATATTTCCATTTAGGATGTAGATGAAGTTCTATCTCATCTATGAGAACCACTCCTCTAAAATCTTTTACCTCTGCAACATAAGGCTGTTTTTCATAGAGACGTGCTATCAAATCACAGATAATAGTAATGACCCCTTTATATCCTGCCGATAACTGCTCAAAGCTTACAGATGAACCTCTCTCTTTGAAAAAAACATTATCAGGAGTAATCTCAATCTCAACTTCACGATTGAGTAACGCATTAAGTAGTTTTTTTGATTCTGATACAGAGAGAATATTTTCTTTTCCTGATTTTTCATTGTGGTCTAAATATTGTAACCACTCTACAGGACTTCGTAAATCATATCTATTTTCAAAGAGGGTCAAGTATCCTGTCTCATCTTCTTTCATTTGACAACGGTTATACCTAGATGCTCCATAAGCAAATATGTATTCATAGAGGCTTTCATCTTTGGTATGAATGATACTTTGGCTGTCAACTATCTCAATATTTAAATTCTCTTGGGTTTTAGTGAGATTAAAAACATCGCCCTCTTTGATTCCTGCCAATCCTATGGCAATAGACTGAAGCAGAAGTGTTTTACCATCACCATTTTCACCTACAATGTATATCTCTTTTTTATCTTTAAGATTATCGAGCTTCATACTCTCGATACTAAAGAAGTTTTTTACAGAGATAGTATCAATTGTTACTATCTCTTCTTTTTTCATATTTTTATATTTTTCTTGTTGTATATCTTTTTGGAGGACATTTAAAAGAATATCTACATCTTCTATTTTTTTGAGAAAAATTGGTTTTACATTGTTATTTTCATATGCTAGGAACTCTTCTATATTCTCTTCAAGGGTAATACAGATTGATGATTTTTGTATATTAGCGTTTAAAACTTCAAAGTGATTTTTTATAAAGAGAATTAAATGTTCATCTTGAGTTACTTTATAGGAATATTGAGTATTAAAGTTATCTTCATTTTCAAATAAATTTTCTTTAATTATATTTATAAAATTTTCTTTATAAATTTTCTCTAAGAAGTAGTATGTGTATCTACCATAAACAGTTTTTACATAAGCATTTAAAAAACTATTAAAAAATTTATATTTAAAAATATTATTTAAAGCTAATTCTCTATCATCGAGAGAGTTTTTATACTCTTCTAAATCAAGTTCAGATAGTTGTTCTACATACAAATCAGTTTTTTCTTGAAAAGAGAGTTCTAAATAGTTATTGGGTTCATCCCATAAATCTTCTCTAAATTTACCATTTAATAAATTTTCTCCCAAAAAATATTGCAAAAAGGCAGGAGAAAAAAATACACCATTATCTTTTTTTGCTATTCGTAATAAAAGTTTGTATGACTTACATCGCTTCGGATGCTTAGGGTCAAATATATATTTTTCTATCTCATCTTTATTAATAGCCATTTAGAGCCTTTTATTTGTTTCTTGTAGTAATTATAGCAAAAAAATATCATGAAGGCTTTATGGAAAAATAAAAATTTTATCTTTTTCAAGAGCCACACTCAAACCAAATATCTCCTATTCCTTACCTCAAACATGATAAAATACTTTTAATTATTATATTAGGACTTATTGTGTCAAAAAAAATAGCATCTGCAAGAATTTCGGAGTCGAGTTCAAGACTCCTTCAAGAGTTAAATAACTCACTACCATTTGATAAAATATTGTATCGAGAAGATATAGAGGGGTCACGGGCTCATGCTTTTATGTTGGCAGAGCGGGGGATTATCTCTAAAGAGGATTATGCTCAAATAGAAGAGGGATTGATTGAGATATATGAAGAGATAGAGTCTCAAACATTTTTGCTTGATGGCGATGATGAAGATATTCACATGGCGATTGAGGGGCGTTTGACTGAGAAGGTTGGTGATGCAGGTAAACGACTGCATACGGCACGAAGTCGTAATGACCAAGTGGCTTTGGATTTTAGATTGTTTGTTCAGAGAAATACACAACAGATAGCTGATTTACTTCTGAAAAATATTGTAACCCTAACACGAGTAGCTTCTGAAAACACAACGACACTTTTACCTGGTATGACGCATTTACAACATGCTCAACCTATTAACTTTGGGTATCATATGATGGCGTATGCTTCTATGTTCAAGCGTGATTATGAGCGTTTTATTGCTTCATATGAACGGAATAACTACTCGCCTATTGGTTGTGCTGCTTTGGCAGGAACTCCACATCCTATTAATCGAAAAACTACGGCTGAAAGACTTGGCTTTAAAGCTCCTACACTAAACTGTTTAGATACGGTAAGTGACCGAGATTTTGCTTTGGAGATTCTGTTTAATATCTCTACTATGATGATGCACATGAGCCGTTTGAGTGAAGAGCTTATTCTATGGTCTGCATCAGAATTTAAATTTATACAACTATCGGATAAACATGCAACAGGGTCATCTATTATGCCTCAAAAGAAGAATCCAGATATTCCAGAATTACTTCGGGGGAAAACAGGTCGTGTAAATGGTAATTTGGTATCGCTTTTAACTGTAATGAAAGGGCTTCCACTTGCCTATAATAAAGATATGCAAGAGGATAAAGAGGGTGTTTTTGATTCGGTAAAGACAGCTCTTCTTTCACTTGAAGTATTAAATGAGATGATAGATGAGATGACGGTTAATGTTGAGCAGATGGAGAGAGCATGTATGATTGGACACTTATCTGCAACAGATTTGGCTGACTATTTGGTCAAAGATATTGGAATGCCTTTTCGTGATGCTTATCATATTACAGGAAATGTGGTAAATTTAGCAGAAGAGCGAGGGGTTGATATTTCAGAACTTACCTTTGAAGAGCTTCAAAGTATTGATGATAGAATTACAGAAGGTGTGGTGAAGTTGTTAGACAATCGAGCTTCTATGAATGCACGAGTATCAGAGGGTGGAACAAGTACAGTTCGTACCAATGAGCAGATTGAGACTCTACTTGAGTGGATAAAAACAAAACAATAAGGATAAAAATAGATGTTTGGATTATTTAAAGCAAAAAAGCAGACCATTGTATCGCCTGCTGATGGAGATGTTGTAGATTTGTCAGAAGTACCTGACCAAGTGTTTTCAGAAAAGATGGCAGGAGATGGAATTGCTTTGATTCCAAGAAGTAATACTTTTGTTGCTCCTATTGCAGGAGTTGTTTCTAAAATATTTTCGACCAACCATGCTTACTCTATAAAAGCAAAAAATGGTTTAGAGGTTTTGGTACATATTGGTTTAGAGACAGTTGCACTAAAAGGAGAAGGGTTTAAACGTTTGGTAGAAGAGGGAAAAAAGGTTACCATCGGTACGCCTATTATCTCTGCTGATTTAGAATATATCCAATTAGAAGGAAAAAATATTATTACCCCTATTGTTTTGAACCATGATAAAGAGTTAATTCTTGAAATTCAAAATGTTCGAACAGTAAGAGAAGGAGAGTCTCTATTGGAAGTTACTCTAAAATAAGAAAACTGTTACTTTATAGCCCATAAATGGGTTATAAATATAAAGTGTTATAAAATGTTTTTTAAAACTAACTTTTTTATTGTTTCATATGTACCCACCTATCTTTTTTAACTATTTTTTTAATATCCCTTTAAATAAGCACTTTTTTCACATTAAATACACTTTAGGGAACTAAAATCCGTTTAGTTTTTTCCTATATTAGCTTTCAACTCAAAAAAAAGACTAATTTAATTAATAATTAAGGTTTGTTATGTTAAAGAGTTTTCTTGTTTTGGTCTTAGGTATTCTTTGTGTAGGTTGTGCTTCAAGTACATCTAATGTCTCTCCTATAAAAATTGAAAAACCTGTTAAATCAAAGGAGTATAGTCAAGGGTGCAGAATGATGCCACATGGTTATTTGGTATGTCCTAAAGCTGTTAGAACATAGTGTGTTTTATTACTTTTTACAAAAAGTATCAATATAGAGCTTTTCCACTTTAATCCTAGCCCATTCATGGTCTACATTACGTAGAAATTTTAGGCTAGCTTTGATGTGTGGATTGTTGTTAAAACAGTTTATTCTTATCTTTTTTCCCAACTCTTCCCATCCATAATGTTCTACAAGTTTCTCTACTATATCTTTTAATTTTACCCCATGTAGTGGGTTATTTGAATTGTTCATATTCACTCTTTTTTTAATTTTAAGGAAGTATATTAGAATCTAACATACTTCTAGGTTATTTTATAATGCACCCTTAATCATCTCGGCGACACTCTCTGCTTTTGTTCCTAAAACCACTTGAATGGTTGTACTATTTGGTTTTATAACCCCTTTAGCACCCAATTTTTTAAAGGCTTCATCATCTAAATTTTTAGAGTTTTTAACTTCCATTCTAAGTCTAGTAATACACGCATCTGTAGAGATAATATTATCTTTTCCTCCAAGAGCCTCTATAAAGGCTAGGGCTTCACTTCCTTTTTGAATTTCGTTATCCTCTTTTGGCTCTGCAAAAATAGTGTATTTAAAGATTTTAATGACATAGTAAGAGAGTATAAAATAGATAAATCCAAATACCAAACCAAGAGGGAGAATAAGTAGAGGATTGGTAGCCAGTTTGTAGTTGATAATATAGTCTATAAATCCTGCTGAAAAACCATAACCATGATGAATATCTAAAAAATGAGCCGAGGCAAGGGCTAAGCCTGTTAGAATCGCATGAAGCAAAAATAGAACAGGAGCAGTAAATAGAAATAGAAACTCTAAAGGCTCTGTAATTCCTGTTAAAAATGAGGTAAAGGCAACTCCTGCCAAGATTGCTCCTGCTTTTTTACGTTGCTCTTTTGGAGAGGTTGCATAGATAGCAAGTGCCATTGCTGGTAGACCAAACATCATGGTTACGTAAAACCCTGCCATATATACACCTGCTGTTGGGTCTCCTGCAAAGAAACGGTGTAAATCTCCATTTGCAACAACGGTAGCACCATCTTTTATATATTCATAATCTCCTACTTGAAATAGAAATACAGAGTTTAATATGTGGTGTAATCCAAGAGGAATAAGCAGACGGTTAAGTGTTCCGTAGATAAAACTTCCTATTTCGTCTAGGCTAATAATGGCATGAGAAAACGTATCAATTCCACTCTGTGCATAGTGCCAAAAATAACCAGCACTTATACCTACAGCAATTGCAGAGAGTGCTGTAACAATAGGGACAAAACGTTTTCCTCCAAAGAATCCTAAAAATTCTGGTGGTTTTATGGTGTGAAAACGGTTATATAATCCACCTGCAAGAACTCCAATAATAATTCCTATAAAAACACCCATATTTAGATTCGGGTCGATTTGAAGATATACAGCTTTGGCTATAAGCAGACCAACTGCACCTGCTAGAGCTGCAGCTCCATCGTTGTTTTTGGCTAATCCATAGGCTATTCCTACAGCAAAGAGCATATCTAGGTTAGAGAAGATAGCTTCGCCTGATACTTTCATAATATTGGCTATATCTCCATTGATATATGGAATATCTCCAAATCCAAATCGAAGTAAAATTGCTGCGATAGGAAGTACAGCAATAGGGGTCATAAGAGCCTTGCCTATTTTTTGAAAAAAGCTAAACATTTCTAATTCTCTCTTTTAGTGATGGTATAAGTTTCGCCGAGACAGAGAGGGTTTCATAGCCCATCTCTATCAGCTCTTGGGTTACCTCTTCTAGCCCTGCAAGTTCTCCACATATACTTATGGGTTTATCTGCTTTTTGGGCAATCATTTTAAGAGCAGATAGAATAATTGGCGATGTGGCATCAGCTATTAGAGTAGGGTGCGTTCGTTCAATTGCAAATATATATTGGGTTAAATCGTTTGTTCCTACTGAGTAAAAATCTACCACTTGATTAAACTCTTCTATAGCAAAAAGAACAGATGGGACTTCAATCATAATCCCAAATTCAATGTTACTTAGAGTAATATGATGCTTTTCTGCAATGCTTATGGCTATCTCTTTTGCTCTATTGAACTCTTCAACGGTAGAAATCATAGGGAACATTATTTTTATATTTTTTGGAGATGGCATAAACGCAATAAACGCTTTGTAAATAGCTAAAATTTGTTCATGAAAAAGTGTCTGTTCTTGTAGTGAAAAACGAATACCTCTAATACCTAAAAATGGATTATTCTCTTTTGGAATTTTTATATAGGGAAGTGATTTATCTCCTCCAATATCTAGTGTTCTTACCGTTAGAATATTAAATAGTTTAAATATATTTTTATAAGACTCTACTTGCTCTTCTAGTGAAGGTCGCTCTTCTTTAAACAAAAACTCTGTACGTAAGAGTCCTATTCCATCTGCTCCCTCTTCTTTTGCTTCATTTGCAGATTTGTAATCAGAAATATTAGCCAAAACTTTAATAATTTTATTATCTTTGGTCTTGGTACTCTCAAAACGTTTTTTATAGCTCTCTTCTTGATACTTTTTAAACTCTTTTTGTTTTCTTAGTGCTTTTCTAATGTCATTGTTTGTTGGTTGTAAGATTAAGTTTCCACTATTCGCATCGAGAATAACTCTTTGGCTAGCTTTTAATGGTTCTGTTATAATTAGGGATGGAATACCAAACGAACGTAAAAGAATTGAGGAGTGTGATGTGGTTGTACCTTTTTGTAAAACCACACCTTCTAAAAGTGTATTTTGAAGTTTCATTACCTCACTAGGAAGTAAATCATCAGCTAAAAGAATATAGGATTGAGTAGGGACTTCTACAATACTTGTCATTCCAAGATGTTTCAAAACACGTTGCTCAACATCATAATAGTCTGGAATTCGCGATGCAAATCTTGTATTTTCTAGTCGATTTACCTCTTCTTTAATTATTTCTAAAAAATTTCGTACGGTTGAACACTCATAACGAAAAACATCTGCTGAAATTAACTCCTTTTGAGCCAAAAATATTTGGGCTTCATGTTGAGTTTTATTGGCTTGATACAAATCATAAAGTTCTTCTTTTGTTCGTCTAATAGCCTCTTTAATAGAGAGTCCTGTATCTTTCGTTTTTGATATTTTACGTGTCTCATACAGAGTCAAAGGAGCAATGGCGATACCTTTTGCAATACTTTTTCCTATTACAGTATTCGCTTCATATGTCTCTTTTATCTGTACAATCTCTTCTACAGTTTTATCCTCTTGCATCATTTTTTCAAAGAAGTCGCTTAAATAAGCAGAGGCTTCAAGTGCCTCTTCTCCTTGACATTTTAAGGTAAAAGTTTCTCCTTTTTCTAAAGAGAGAGAGAGTATCTTTGGAACTTGTGTTGCAAGTACCTCTTGATTATGAGCGATAATGCTAATCTCTGCATCAAATTCTTTAACCTCATTAACAAATTTAGCAATAGGTCTTAAGTGCAACCCATTTTCAGAAGTGATAGTAAGCGTTGTGAGGAGAGGTTTGTTCCGTTTTGTAAATATTTTTTTTAGAAAATTCATCTATTTTTTGCCTATATATACTTTAAAACTCTATTTTTTATCTGAATATATAAAAAATAAAGTTGGTTACTTTTTGTTTTTAGGCATTATATTAGCATAAAATTAGAATCTTTTTGTATAAGCATGGCAATAAGGCTTAGAATTTCTTAATTTATAGTAGTTTTGGTGTTCTTTTTCAGCAATATAGAACATATGTTCATTGGCATCCTTTAGCATAGTAGCAATCTTCATGCCTTTTGCTTCAAGTTTATTGATGAGCTTTGTAGCAATCTCTTCCTCTTCTATATTATTAGTAAATATAGCAGAGAGATACTGTGGACCAATATCAGGACCTTGTCCATTCATCTGCTCTGGATTATGCGTTTCAAAGAAAAGTTTACACAAAGTTTCAAATGATATTACTTTTGGGTCGTAGGTAACTTCTACTGTCTCTAAATGACCTGTCTGTTTTCCACAAATATCTCTGTAGGTAGGATTTGTAGTATGTCCACCCATGTAGCCAGAATCTGCATTAAATACTCCTTCTGCTTTTTGAAACCAATACTCCACACCCCAAAAACATCCTGCTGCGAAGTAGGCTTTTTTATACTTCTCATCATTCTCTATGGATTTAAAATCTAGTGAAACAGAGTTTACACAATGACGTGTACTTTTTGGTGTCATCTGTTCGCCATAAAATACATGACCCAAATGTCCATCACAGGTAGCACAGACGATTTCTACTCTTCGTCCATCTGCATCAGGAATCTCTTTAACAGCACCTGTAATGGTATCATCAAAACTTGGCCATCCTGAACCTGAATCAAATTTATCTGTTGAGTTAAAAAGAGGAGTGTTACATTTACGGCAATGGTATATACCTGCTTTATAAAAGCCATCGTATTTTCCAGAAAAAGGCATCTCTGTTCCTTTATTCTCTATTATTTGTATCTCTTCAGCGTTTAGGTTGTTATAGTTCATCTATATCCTTTAAATTATTTAGGACTAAATTAGTCTTATTTAAATGACAATATAACATGATTAGTTAAAAACTAGCCCTAGAAATTAAAAGCTATTAAATTAAAATTTTCTTAAATTAAAAAAAATATCTTTAGTAACATTTTTAGGAAATAGTAGTCTTAAACTTGAAGTTATCTTAAAAAAATAGTATAATTTTTTGTGATTTATATATAATATAATTAAAAGTTAAATATAGAAATCAAACATTTATTAAATATTATGTTTAGCTTAAATATATTCTTAAAATAAAGAAAAAATCACATTATACAAAAAGTTCACAATTATGTTATAATATACTTTTAAAAGAATAAGGAATAAACTATGAATCAACGAACCATTCGTAAATCGGTTGAAGTGGTTGGAATAGGTTTGCATAAGGGCGAACCAATTAAACTCCGACTTGAGCCATTAGGTGTAGATGCTGGAATTATCTTTTATAGAGAAGATTTAGCACTCTCTATTCCTCTCTCTCCCTCTTCTGTTATCGATACTCAAATGGCAACTGTTATTGGTTCTGATAAAGGTTATATTTCTACTATTGAACATTTTCTTTCAGCTGTTTATGCCTATGGTATTGATAATATGCGTGTGGTTGTCAATGGAAATGAGATGCCAATTATGGATGGTTCTGCAGCCTCTTTTTGCTTGCTTTTGGATGAAGCAGGTATTCAAGAGCAAGATGTTGTAAAACAGCTTATTCGAGTTAAGAAAAGAGTTGAAGTCAGAGATGGAGATAAGTTCGTTTGCATAGAGCCTAGTAATAATGTTACTTTTGATTTTACAATTGATTTTGAACATCCTGTTATTGGTAAACAGTCACAATCTTACTCTTTTGGAACAAA
This sequence comes from Sulfurovum sp., assembly GCA_003978395.1. Classification (GTDB taxonomy): domain Bacteria; phylum Campylobacterota; class Campylobacteria; order Campylobacterales; family Sulfurovaceae; genus UBA1140. The sequence goes on from QNZV01000056.1 coordinate 9,672, forward strand.
ACCTTTCTTAGAAGAGATTGCACGAGCTAGAACCTTTGGTTTTGCACGAGATATTCAATATCTACAAAGTATTAATCTGGCACTTGGTGCAAGTTTAAATAATGCTATTGGTCTTGATGATGAAAAAGTTTTAAACCCAGAAGGTTTACGTTTTGATAATGAGTTTGCCCGTCATAAAATTTTGGATGCTATGGGTGATATGATGGTAACGGGTCATAATATTTTGGGGGCTTACAGCTCTTTTGCAGGAAGTCATAAACTGAATCATGAGTTGACTGTAGCACTTTTAGCCGATAGTGCTAACTATGAGATGGTCGCTTTGAACAAGGCTCAAAGTCGGGAGTTTGCTAAAAGTTTTGCTTAATTCTTACAAAGTTCTCATTATATCTATCTCATCCCCTCTTTTAATAGGTGTCTATAGAGATGACATCTTAATTGAAAAAATTGAAAGTAATCAAAAAACTTCAGAAGTTCTTTTGAAAATTTTAACAGAGTTATCTAAAAAATATGACTATTCAGAGGTACTCTACACCAATGGTCCAGGTTCATATATGGCAATTAAATTAACTTATATCATTTTACGCTCTTTAGAAATTTTAAAAGGGATTACTTTTACAGGGTGTAACGCTTTTGATTTAAATTCCAATAAACCTATAAAAGCGATAGGAAAACTATACTTCATCAAAGAAAATAACACTATAATATCAAAAAAAATTGATGAGGCTGTAGAGCAACGGTTTGAATTACCTTCCATGTTGAGTGAAGTAACTGTTTTAAACGATAATAGACCCTTGTATATCTTACCAGCCGTATAAACAGACCGTTTTGACATCAGCAAAGGAAAAACTTTGTTTATCTCTGTACCTGCAACATCTGCCAATCTTGGACCAGGGTTTGATACCTTAGGATTAGCTATTAATCTTCGTAATGAAATTATTATTCAACCTTCTCGTTTTTTCTCTGTTTCTACTCATGGAGAAGGGGCAGAAAATGTACATATCCGAAAAAATATTCTTTTTATGAATATCTTTAATAAACAATATAAAAAACTTAGAGCCAAAGAGGGAACAAAGAAAAAAGAAAACTTTCGATTTGAGTTTAAGAATAGAATACCTATATCTAGAGGTTTAGGAAGCTCATCAGCTGTTATTACAGCAGCTCTTACTTCGGCTTATGTTGTAGCAGGGGAGCGTTACAATAAACGAAAAATTTTAAATTTGGCATTGGAATATGAGCCACATCCTGATAATATCACTCCTGCAATAATGGGTGGATTTAATGTGGCTTGTGTAGAAGATAAAAAAGTTTACTCCAAAAAACGAAAAGTACCTGAATATTTAAGAGCCGTTTTGGTTATTCCCAATAAAACAATTTCAACAGCAAAGTCTCGAACAGTATTACCTGATTTGTATAGAACTGAAGAGGTAGTCTATTCGCTCTCTCGTTCCTCTTTTATGACTTCGTTATTTATGACTGAATCATGGGATTTATTGAAAATTGCCTCAAAAGATAAGATTCATCAAACACGAAGAATGAAACAGATGCCAGATTTGTTTGAAGTGCAAAAAACAGCTTTAGGTCATGGTGCATTAATGAGTACACTTTCAGGTTCAGGCTCAACTTTTTTTACCCTTTGTTATGCTGATGATGCTCCTAAAATTCATAATGCCTTGGCTCAAAAATTTCCAAAATATAGAGTATATACCAAAACGCTTGACAATTATGGAGTGACCTCCAAGAGTTAGTAGAGCATTTTTACGCTAAAATTTGATGCAAACTAAGAGATATTTATGAAATATAAGTTAATGCAAGAGTTTTAATAACAAAAGTTAGGTATAATTATGCGAAAAAATGAACCAGTACGCATGTGTATAACATGTAGAGAACGGGAACTTCAACGAAAACTACTTCGCCTACAAGAGAAAAACAGTAACATTTTTCCTTATTCTGGACAGGGTCGGAGTTTTTATATTTGTAATAGTTGTCGTGAAAACGAAAAAAAAGTAAAAGGTTTAATAAAACGTTTTCGGCTCTCTAGTGAAGATAGTGAACAGTTTGTTAAGTATTTAAAGGAGTTAGATAAGAATGGATAGAGTTAAAATCCAAGAGATTGCAAATGAAGCAGGTGCATCAAATGCAGTACTTATTGAGAAAGCTAAAGAGTTGGGTTACGATGTTAAAGTTGCTAGTAGCACTGTAACAGTTGAAGAAGCAGGAATCTTGGTTGAATATGCAATCAATGGTATAAAACCTAAATCTAAAAATAAACCTAAAACACTTAAAAAAGTTTCTGTGGTTAAGAAGTCTGAAAAAACAGAACCTACAGAAGTCGTAGAGAAAGAAGAGAGTAAAAAAATCATAAAAGAAGAGACTCCTATAGTTAAAAAAACCAAGAGGCATTCACGAAGAATAGGCTCTATTACAGCTACCCCTAAAAATCAAAAAAAACAACCTATTTTTATAGAAGAGGTTAAACCAGAGATTGTTGTTAAAGAGGAAGTACCTGTTGTTGAAGAGGTAAAGGAAGAAGTTACTGTATCTAAAAAACCTGAAGAGGTCAAAGAGAGTGTTGTTACAGAACAAAAAGTAGAAGAGCCAACAACTTCTGAAAAGCCAATAGAAGAGAAGAGAGAAGATAAAAAAGAAGAAGCTCCTGTTGTTGAAGAGAAACCAAAGGTAAAACGTAAACGTATTGGTATTACTGTTATTAAAAAAGCAGATAGAAATAAACCAAGAATTCGTATTGTAGATGAGCGTAAACCTGTTGAATCTAAACGTAAAAAACCTATGGGAATGCCAACACCTCCTTCCAAGAAAAAAATTAAGAAAGTTGCTACAGCAAAAGAGAGTGGTGAAAAACTTAACTTTATGTCAAATTCTGGTTTTGGTGGATATGGACGTGGTCAAGTAACTGAAGTTGAAGAAGAGCCAGAAGTATTGATGCTTGATTTCTCTGACAAAAATATCTATGAAGATATGATGCGTCAAGAAGCCAAACGTAAAGAAGAGGCGAAAAAGAGAGCTGCAGCAGGTGGTGGACAACAACAAAATCGTGGTCGTGGTGGTTTCCGTCGTAGACCATCTGGACTTAGACGTGGTGGAAAACGTAAGAAATATATAAAAGAAGAGAGTACTGGACCAATTACTTCTATTCAAATTCCTGAAAACGTAAGAGTTTATGAATTTGCTGAAAAAGTTGGACGAAGTACAGGAGAAGTCATTAAAGTACTTTTTACATTAGGAACAATGTTTACTCAAAATGATTTCCTTGATAAAGACTCTATTGAAATCCTTGCAGAAGAGTTTGAAGTCGAAGTACATACCGTTGACCCACTAGATGCACTTGATTATGTAAAAGTTTATGATGCAGTTGAAGATGAACATCCAACAGAGAGACCACCAGTTATTACTATTATGGGTCATGTTGACCACGGTAAAACTTCACTACTTGATAGAATTCGTTCTACAAAAGTAGCAGCCAAAGAGGCAGGTGGAATTACACAACATGTTGGTGCATACCAAGTGACTAAAAATGGTAAAAAGATTTCATTTATAGATACTCCTGGTCACGCAGCCTTTACTGAAATGCGTTCTCGTGGAGCTCAGGCGACTGATATTGTTATTATTGTGGTAGCTGCAGATGATGGTGTGAAACAACAGACCAAAGAGGCTGTATCTCATGCAAAAGCAGCAGGTGTTCCTATTGTTGTTGCTATCAACAAAATGGACAAAGAGGGTGCAAATCCAGAATTGGCTAAGTCACAACTGGCAGAGCTTGAAATTACTCCTGTTGAGTGGGGTGGAGATTATGAGTTTGTAGAAGTTTCAGCACATACAGGTGCAGGAATTGATGATTTACTTGATACGCTTCTTCTTACAGCAGAAGTTATGGAGCTTTCAGCAGATGCATCTCGTAATGCAAAAGCTGTTGTTGTTGAATCTTCTCTTGAAAAAGGTTTTGGTGCGACAGCAAATGTTATTATTCATAATGGTACGTTAAATATTGGAGACTGTTTCGTAGTTGGAACAACCTTTGGTAAAGTTAAAACATTGATTTTAGATGATGGAACACGTACTAAGTCTATTGGACCGAGTACTCCTGCTGCTGTTGTTGGGCTTTCAAAAGTTCCTGAAGCAGGAGATGTTCTTGTGGTTATGGATTCTGAAAAAGAGGCTAGAGAGTTAGCTGATAAAAGAGCAGAATATTCAAGAACCAAAGAGCTTTCTAGAAGTACAAAAGTTAGTATCGAAGATTTATCTGCGATTATTGCCGAGGGTAATCTTAAATCACTACCAGTTATTATTAAAACAGATGTTCAAGGTTCTCTTGAAGCGATTAAAGGAACATTGGCAGACCTTAAAAATGAGGAAGTTAAAGTTAACGTTATCCACGAAGGTGTGGGTGGAGTTACAGAAAGCGATGTTCAACTTGCAGATGCTTCAGAACACTCAATTATCTTAGGATTTAATGTTAGACCTACTGGTTCTGTTAAGAAAAAAGCAAAAGAGCTTGGTGTTGAGATTAAAACATACTCAATTATCTATGAACTTCTTGATGATGTAAAAGCACTTCTTGGTGGTATGATGTCTCCTACTATCTCTGAAGAGGTTACAGGTCAAGCTGAAGTACGTGAAACATTTACTGTTGCTAAAGTTGGAACCATCGCTGGTTGTAAAGTATCTGATGGTATTATTGTTAGAAATGCTGGTGCTAGACTTATTCGTGATGGTGTTGTTATCTATACAACAACAATTTCATCTCTTAAACGTTTCAATGATGATGTTAAAGAAGTTAAAAATGGTTTCGAGTGTGGTATTATGCTTAACAATTACAACGACATTAAAGAGGGCGATGTTATCGAAACCTTTAAAATGGTAGAAGAGCAGGTAAAATTAGATTAATCTAATTTTATCGTAGGGGCGACCTCCGTGTCTGCCTTTAATATAGGAAAATAAATGAGAGAAGAAGAGATAAAAAGAAAACGAACCGAGTCACGCTTGGTCGAACTGCTTCCAGAGGCTTTTTCTGGAATGAATGATAATAGAATTAATTCGCTATCTGTAACAGCAGTTGTCTGTTCACGTGGACGTTATGATGCAAAAGTCTACCTTGATAAATCATACTTAACAGAGAAAGAGCAAGGAGAGGCATTACGTCAACTTCGAGCTGTTTCAGGTTATTTGTCAACTTATGTTCGTGAGAGCGAAGGGTGGTATAAATCGCCTAAATTTACTTTTGAATTTGATACACAGTTAGAACAAATAGCCCATATAGATGCGTTATTCAAAGAGATTGGTAAACGACATAATAAAGAAGAGGCTAACGAGCCAAACAAAGGAGAATCTAATGAGTCTTAACGAACAGATAGAAAAAATAGTTAAAGCCAATGGTGCATCTTTTTATGGAACAGAGACAGCCCAAGAGGATAGCAATACTATTTTTAGAGTCTATATCACAAAAGAGGGTGGAGTAACACTTGACCTTTGTGCTGAGATTTCTCATGAACTTTCTGTCTTTTTTGATGTAAATCCTCCTATGCATGGAGCCTATTTTTTAGAAGTAAGCTCCCCTGGGATTGAGCGTAAACTTGAAAACCCAACACATTTTATGTCGGCTGTTAATGAACGTATCAAGTTCAAAATTAACGGTGGAGACAAAGAGAAAGGTCTAATGACCTCTGCTGATGAAACAGGTTTTACTATTAGTAAAAAAGGCGAAGATATACGGTTTGAATACTCTAATATCTCTAAAGCTAAAACGTATTTTGAGTGGAATAAGACAAAATAAAAACCTGTAGGTTTGACCATGTCAAACGTCAAATCTCGGTTTTATCTACATGGATATTTATTCTTTAATATAAGTCGAATAAGAAAAAAACTCCAATGGAATCCATAAATATACTAAAAATCAGGAATACATTCCATAAAAACGATAAAAATATGGATTCTATTAACTCTATTGGATAGAAAACATTCAATCCTACTCTATCAAAAATCATAAATTTTTTTGACGTTTGACATGGTCAAACCTACGGAAACTTTGATATAATAACCTCAATGAAAATAAGGGAAAAGAATGGAACTTGTCTATCTATGGGTTGAAGATTATAAAAATATTCATAAGCAGGGGTTTAATTTTTCTCCTCGGTTTGATTGTAAATATGATGATGAAACAAAAGAACTGACCATTGATGAAAATGATGACTACATAGAAAACTTTTTTGGTGACAATATCAATGTTACGGCTATTGTTGGGAAGAATGGGAGTGGGAAGAGTAGTGTTTTAGAAATTATAGAAAAAATATATATGGATAATCAATCACCAGAAAATTTTATTTTTTGTTATGCTTTGAATAATAATAAAATTTGTATTACTAATAATGAAATTGAGTATACTGGAAACTTTGA